>CAYJWU010000034.1:0-3666 GCA_964374025.1 uncultured Candidatus Saccharibacteria bacterium | reverse complement strand
ACTAATACTCCATTATACTCCTATGCGAATATTTGTCAATACCCCCTCCCTTTTTCCGCAAATTTTTCAAGAATTTCGTGAGAGTAAAAGAGTAGAGCGACAAACGCGAGGTAAAATGCCAAGAGCTCAAAATATGAAAGCGTAAGGGCGCGAAAGCCGTCAAGCGCCGTAATGCTTATCCATGAGGCAAGCGAAACAGAACCCGATGTTGCAAATAATTTTGCGAATCGTGGGGACAGGCGTCTTCCTTCCGGACGCAGAAGAAGCGGCATAAGGTGGCGCGCGATAGGCCCCGATAATATGACTCCGTTTATAATAATTACGGCAATCAGGGTCTGCGTGAAAAGAAATTTCTCGGTCACAAAAAATTCCTCGCGAAATACGAGCCCCGAGCTTAAAAAATCAAGCCCCAAACCCAGCCAAATGCCGCGCGATACCATCGGAAAAATCCTTACAAGGCAAGGACGAAGATTAGATTTAAGCGCGCTAAACAAAAAATCTACCATAATGACGCTGCCCAAGGTAAGAATAGAATGCCAACCGTGAAGCGCGATAGAAAGGAACTCGCGGAACGATTCAACCGGCGTCCACGGATATAAAAGTATAGCGCTTATTATTATAAACGCGACGGCATAAAACCGCGTGAGTTGTTTATAGAAAAACTCACGTTTCGCTAAGTATGCCGCAAAACCTGCGGACCCGACAATCATAAGCGTGATAAAAACACCATACTGCGCCTGCATGGCCACGCTTAACGCATCATGGGTCGCGGCGATCGAAATACCCTCGTGAGCGTTCAGGCAAAAAACACATTGAGTTATCGCAAGTGCAGTCCACGCGGCACCGTACAACAAAAGCGCCGGGAAAAATATAAATGGCAACTTGCGAGCGACACCTTGCCATAATTTACCGTCGCTATTTTGCGGAAATTTCTTCGCGTATATTAAAAAAATAGACCCCCAAAATGCCGCGGCCCCCGCGATCGCAAGTCCAGCTTGGCGTAAAAATAATAAAACCTCAAATGTCTCTATCCCGAACATAAAATATGAGAATAAGCCCGATAAGATAAATTGCCTTTGCAACGCCCCATAAATAAAACCCGCCTGTCTGCAGGAAAGGTATCGCAAGCAGTGTGGCGATACCTGACAGGATAAAAACCCATTCGTAAAATTTTAGGTGAAAATTTAGCATCAGTATCCTTGCAATTTTTTGTAATGTTCGTGTTTGCGCATTTTTTCCAGGGACTTGGCTTCAATCTGCCGAATCCTCTCCCGGGTAACGCCAAATTCCTTTCCCACTTCCTCAAGCGTATGAGTGATTCCATCCGTGAGACCAAACCTCATATCTAAAATTCTCTTTTCGCGAGGCGAAAGATCCGTAATTATATCCCCCAATCGACCGCGAAGAAGGGCCCTTGCGGCGGATATCGAAGGAGTAACCTCTTTTTCGTCTTCTATAAACTCCCCAAGCACGCTATCCTCCCCCTCCTCGCCGACTGGCGCCTCAAGAGAAACTGTGTCTTGTGAAATTTTTTGGATATGCCGCACTTTTTCCGGCTCGAGGCCCATTTCCGAGGCAATTTCCTCCGCCATCGGCTCCCGGCCTAAATCCTGCAATAGCGCGCGCCGCACTTGAGTGTATTTTGAAATTGTCTCCACCATATGGACAGGGATTCGTATTGTACGGGATTGATCCGCAAGCGCTCGCGTAACGGCTTGGCGGATCCACCATGTCGCGTATGTTGAAAATTTGTACCCGCGCCTATAATCAAATTTTTCAACAGCCCTGAATAGACCTATATTCCCTTCCTGAATAAGGTCTAGGAGCGTAAGATTGGGGCTGCGCCCCACGTAACGCTTTGCTATAGACACGACAAGGCGCAAATTGGCCTGAAGGAGCTTTTGCCTCGCCTCTTCGTCCCCATTCTCTATCCGGCGAGCATACTCTTTTTCTTCGTCGGCAGTCAAAAAAGCTGTCCTGCCAATCTCCCTAAGGTACATCTGTACCGAGTCGAACTTCAAATTCCCCAGGTCCAGCTCCTTTTCGGTTTTTGCCACTTCCTCCTTTGAGGGCTCGCGAAGCAGTTCCTTGCTTTCACTGATATTTATATTTGCCGCGGCAAGCGAATCATAAATTTTTTCCAATCCCTCCACGTCCTGCTCGGCATTGGGTATAAGACTCAAGATTTCCCCATAAGTCACAAATCCCCTTTGCCGGCCCCGCGAAAGCAGAGTTTGAAGTCCTGCATCCCACTCAAGAGAAACCGCGTGGCTATGATGCTTGCTTTTGCGCGCCACATATTTTGGCCGTTTGGCCTTAGTTGTCTTTTTCATTTTATAATTTGGCTAACTCTACCGATATTTTTCTAAATCTTTCGAGGGTTGTAGGGTCGCTCCGCGCCCCTTGCTTCATTTCCTGTTCAAGGGTATAAAGTTTCTCCTTGAGTCTAAGGCGACGCAGTGAATCGAGGCACGCGGCAAACTCTAATCCGAAGTCCGAATCTTCCGAAAATGTCGGGAAAATCTCTTCCTGGAAAAGTAAACCATTTACATACTCCTTCTCCGCATCGCTAAGCCCTTTTGAAAAATTTAGCTCGGGCGCATCCAGATCGCGATGGCTATATATTTTTAAAAAGATATCAGCTGGCAAAGATTTTTTATCAAACAGGGCTGCGTCTCTTTTCTTTAGACATCCCAAACAATTTCCGTCCTTCATCGCAAGAAGTATCATCCGTTCGCATAAAATATCGCTTTTTGTCTTGCCTCTTTGCTCGCTGGACACGCCCGATTTGACTCCCGCGCTTGGCGCGCGCGGGGAACTTAGAACCTCAACTTTCTCGAGATCCTGCCATACGACCGTTTCGGGACAAGCAAGTTCGGCGGCAAGCTTCCGCACCCAAAAAGATTGCTCAATGCGATTTGGTATCTGCGATATCATGGGAAGCAAAACACGGGAGATATTTTTTATACCCTCGGATGTTTTTTTGTCGAACCGGCGAAGCGCGGTCTCGAAATAAAAATCGCCGATTGAAAGGGTGCGCTCAATCGCTTTTTTCCATTTGCTCTCGTCTTTTTGGATAATTTCAGCAGGATCCTTGCTTTCCGGAAGCGTAATAACCTTTATATTGAATCCTTTTTTCTGGGCTATGTCAATTCCGCGTTTTGTCGCGGCATCTCCGGCAATATCCATATCAAAGAGTGTCGTCAAGTTTTCGGTATAGCGGCGAACTATATCAAGCTGATGCTCGGTCAACGCGGTGCCGGATACCGCAAGAACATTTTCGGTCCCGGCCTGATGCGCCATTATAGTGTCCGTATAGCCCTCGACAAGTATGCAATTGTCCAGTTCGCGTATTTTTAGCTTTGCTTTGTCGAGTCCATAGAGCGTCCGGCTTTTATCGTATAAAAGAGTTTGCGGAGTATTTACGTACTTTGCTAACTTTGGATCGGGAACCTGATTTTTCGCGAAAAATACCCGACCTCCGAAACCAATAATCTGCCCGTTGAGATCCGCGATAGGAAACATAATCCGGCCGCGAAAACGATCATAATAATTGGCTGCCGATTGTATTGAAACGCCTGCCTTAAATATTTCCGCGGGCGAGTACCCCTGTTCCCGCAGGAATCGGCACAGGGACTCGCTCGTCTGCGGAGCAAGGCCAACGCG
>CAYJWU010000033.1:0-4613 GCA_964374025.1 uncultured Candidatus Saccharibacteria bacterium | reverse complement strand
AAGTGCTTACTCCAGCGCGCCATAAAATAACTGGAAAATGCGTAACCTTCCCAAGCTCCTGCGTTCCGCCCGGATGGGAGCCGGCCGGCAAATGCGAAGCGAGTAAAGAGGTTCCTATATTCAAGGAATTCAAGTTTCGAAATGAATTTGAAGAAAGAAAATTTGAGGAGCAGGAACGAGTCCTGCCTGCCGACAAGCAGGACCTGCCTGCCGACAGGCAGGTCCTGCCCCCCACTCCTACTCCGACTCCCGCACCAAGCCCCATAGACGCAGAATTCTTCAAGCGCGAGCTTCAGAAGCTTGAACCTGTCCCCGCGCCTATTCCCGCATTTGAACAGCAAAAAACTATATCACCCGTACCCACGCCCGCACCCACACCCGTACCCACGTCTGACACAACTCAAAAACTGCCAATATCTGAAATAACCATACAACCGATAACCATACAGCCAATAACCACTCAGCCAGCACCAACAACGCAAACAGCTCCCGCGCCTACCCAATAAAACCCACACATCTGGAGGATCGAGGTCCCAAGTATTTTTTTGACCCTCCTCCAGGTGTGTAGGTTCGAGGGCGTTCCGCGGCTCATTACTTTTCAGAACGCCCTCAAGGGATTAGTTTCTATATGTTACCATCGCAGTGGCATATGGACGGTCGTTGTGCTCAACGATCGCGTATTTTAAGTCCCGGAACTCAGGCTGTGGAACGGTTTTGCCAAACCATTCATTTATTTTTTCCTCGAGACCCACCATCGCGGCCTCGAGGTCGTGGCCACCGCTGACAAAAGTTTTTACTTTCATTCCTAACCTCCTCGTATTAATTTAATGAGCCATGTTAACATTATAGCATATAAGAAATACTTTGTCAATACTTACTGACGTTTTTCTTGCGGTGTACAATAATATAAGGTACATTAACAACAGGAGATAAAACTATGAAACGCGCGATTAAAACGCCGAATCTTGATAAAACCGACCCTGAAATCGCAAAGCTCAATCGCCTCGAAGAAGAAAGGCAATTTTGGTATGCGGATTTTATTGCCTCGGAAAACTATGCCTCCCCTGCTATACGAGAGGCGAGCTCTTCTGTCGCCACAAATAAATATTCCGAAGGATATCCGGGGGCAAGATATTATAAGGGCAGTGATGTCGCAATAGATCCTATAGAGATACGTGCGCAAAAAAGATCGCTAAAACTTTTCGGTCTGGACGAGGCGGTGTGGGGCGCGAATGTTCAGGCGGCATCCGGAAGCGAAGCGAACCTTGCAGTGTATGGGGCATTACTAAAAGCAAAAAATCATCTCGATAAAGAAGATGTCGCGCTCGGCATGCGCCTAGACTTTGGAGGGCATCTCACGCATGGCTTTTATGTATCATTCTCCGGAAAATTATTTCACTTTGAACAATACGGCCTTGATAATAAGGGTTATATTGACTACGGAGAAGTCGAGGAACTTGCGGGAAAATTTAAGCCGAAACTTATTGTCTGCGGAGCTTCCGCGTACTCTCGAATTATAGACTTTGAACGTTTTGGCGAAATAGCAAAAAAACATGGCGCCCTTTTAATGGCCGACGTTGCTCATATCGCGGGGCTTATTGCGGGAAGCGTACACCCTTCGCCTTTTCCTTACTGTGATATCGTAACGACCACCACACACAAAACACTGCGAGGTCCTCGCGGCGCGCTAATATTTGCCCGCAAGGATATTATGCGACCCGACCCCGTAACGTCAAAAGAACGAAGTATATTCCCGATGATCAACTCGGCTGTATTCCCCGGCCTCCAAGGCGGCCCGCATAACCAGCAGACAATGGCAATAGCTGTGTGTCTCAAAGAGGCGGACACACCTCAATTTCGCGCATACGCAAAAAAGATTGTTGAAAATGCCCAAGCCCTTTGTGAAGCCCTTAATGGCTACGGTTTTGATATAATATCGGGCGGCACGGATAATCATTTGATGCTCGTAGATTTACGGCCCTTTAAGGTTACCGGGGAGGATGCTTCCGAGTGGCTAAGCCGGGCCGGCATTATCACAAACAAAAACGCGATCCCAAACGATCCCCTGCCGCCAACAAAGGCCTCGGGCATACGACTTGGCACTCCGGCGGTTACAACGCGCGGAATGGGAGTGCGCGAGATGAGACAGTTTGCAAAGTGGATCTATGCGGTCATCGCGAACCCCTCCGAAGAAAACTTGCGCGACATAAAAAAACAAGTCCGGGCGCTTTGCAAAAAATTCCCGCCTCCGGGATTTTAGGAAGTAAGGCAAGGAGATACATTATGGTCACAATACTTGACGGAAAAAAAATTTCAGAAAAAGTGCTAGAGGGACTCAAAGCAGAAATTGAAGTAATAAACAAGGTACTCGCGCCGACCTTGCTTCGGCTTGATATTGTGATGGTCGGAGACAACGGGGCATCAAAGGCGTTTGTAAAAAAAAAGAAACAAGCCGGCGCGCGCATAGGCATAGAAGTCCGCGTGCATAATTTTCCCAAAGACATAAAAACAAACAAACTTCGGAGCGAAGTCGCTGGTCTTAGCAGAGACAAGAAAGTGCATGGCATAGTAGTGCAACTTCCTATGCCCGCGCATATCAATGAACAAAAAATACTAGACGCGGTCCCCGCGGAGAAAGACGTAGACGTGCTTGGCTACAAAGCTGCCGGGAAATTTTACACAAACAACAAGGAGTTTCGCATTATCCCGTCAACCCTCGCAGGCATATTGTGGCTTCTTCGCGAATATGGCATTGAGGATTTTGTTGGCAAAAATGTTGTCGTTGTGGGAGCTGGAAAACTTGTCGGCAAACCCGCGATAAACTATTTTATGCGAAAAGAGGCGTCGGCAAGCGCGTTCAATGTAAGAAGCCGCACCGCCGATAAAACAAGCACGCTCAAAAAAGCGGACATCATAATTTCAGGAGCCGGAAGCCCGGGGCTCATAACCGGAGACATGGTAAAAGATGGGGTAATTATCATTGATGCCGGCACGGCAAAAGATCCGACAAACGGTAAGCTCGTTGGGGACGTTGATTTTGAAAGCGTCTCTCCGAAAGCAAGCTACATCACCCCAGTCCCCGGCGGAGTAGGCCCCATGACGGTGGCGATGATCTTTTACAACCTTGTTCACCTTACAAAACAACGGCTTAAGATAAAATAAAAGTATAGAAAATCGCTTCAGGGTTTACGAAGCGATTTTTTTTGATTGAGTTATCCGTAGAATGACCCGATTAAACCCCCTAAAAACCTTTGATTTATTGAATTATTGAATTATTGAATTTCTAATGCATTTAATTAACTGACGACCGTTCGTTAATAAAATAAATATTATAATTACAGTTTAAATTTTTCACGCAACAACAAATCTGGCTCTATGTTATTCGCAAGAATAAATCGCACGTCACCCTCAAATTCGAATTTGCATAGTTTAACAAATTCTTTCAGCTCGTCCCGTATTTCGTACGGAAATATCCAGACACTTTTCTGAAGTTCTTGGAAACCAATCCACTTAAGTTGGGAGCGCAGATAATTACGATCTCTTCTTGTTGCCTCTGCTATATCGAATATAATCATACGCCACTTTCCATCCCACGATTCTTCGAGATGTTTGTTCTTCATTTTATATTTTAGTATTTCCTGGATTCCTTTTTTCGTAAGAAAAACGGTTTGCTTTCCTTTGCGCTTAATGTATTCGCCCCTTTCTAAGCTTGATAATCCGCAAGTAAGCTGAGATTCGGAGTAACTCCGCCTGTATTCGTGCCAACCGAATCGGGGAAGTATGTCCCAATCGCTTTCACTTAACTCTTTCAATATGTCATTTATACTGCCCATTTCCCTGGCAATGGCAGAAATAATGTTTGCCGCAACCGAAGATGCCTTAAGCTGCCGACCTCTTCTTTTTTCGTCTGCCATATTTTTTAACAAAATAATTGTATTCGAGATTATTTTATTATCTGACGACCGTTTATTAATAAAATAAATAATCTGGTGATTTGCTGGTGATTTAATTTATGTGTTATAATCTGATTTTCTTCTTCAGGATCTCCGCCACGACTTCTGGATTTGCGGCGCCTTTTGTCTCTTTCATAACCTGACCGACGAGAAACTGCAAGATGTTCTCTTTGCCATTCTTGTAGTCCAAAACAGGGCCAGGGTTATCTTCTATCGCCTTGCCAACAACGGCTTCCAAATCCCCCACTCCACTCACCTGCGCAAGCCCCTTATCCAGCATAAGCTGATGAGGATCGCCCCCTGTCCTTAACATTTCCGGGAGCAAATCTTTCGCCCCGCGGCTGGAAAGTTTGTCCGTATGAATAAGGTTTATAAATTCCGCGAAATCCTCCGCGGTAATTTTGCACCGAGCAATATTAATTTTGTTCTCCGCCATCAATTTACGCAGGTCGGTTGTTATGTAATTTGCCGCGAGACTTATTAATTTTTGTCTTACTTCTTCTTTCTCTTCTAGATGTCCCATCGCTTTTTCCCATGCTAAAAATTCACTAATAACTTTTTCATAATAATCCGCAAGCGGACGCTCCCTCACAAAAATCTCCGCGAGTTTAGCGTCTATTTTATATTCCTCAATAAATCTCTTTCTCTTTTGCTTCGGCA
>CAYJWU010000032.1:0-5036 GCA_964374025.1 uncultured Candidatus Saccharibacteria bacterium | reverse complement strand
AAAAGGAGTAAAATGCACAAAGTCTGCACAGTTGCCATACTCATACTCATTGCTCGCACCTCCTTTTACTTGTGAGTTTCAAGATAGAACAATCGTATCTTAGATTTCTTAGATATCATCCAGTCGGGAACGAACCACACCCATAGCGATCGTGGCACAAGCAATGCCAGCTCTTCCCCCGACAACTGTTCGGATTTTTCGCTGCGCGCGAAGTCCCAGTTGGAAATTGCCCCGTGACCTGTCGGTGTCCAAGTGAATATTTTAGGCAACTTGCATCTGGCTACGAAGGTACGCTTTTCATTAGCTCCGCGGAGTTTCGCGGTGTTAAATATGACAGCGTGATGCGTTCTTCCTAACGAGTCTCCCTTCATGCTTATTCTTTGATACCTCTCCGGTGTAATTCTAATTCCGCGCGACAACTCGCACCTCCTTGCATATGGATTTGTTTAAGAACCATCCCGAATTTACTATGCATTATGTTACCACCTTTTCGAAAAATACGCAAGGGTTGTATAGACGCGGGAGCAAATCTATGTTAGTAATAAGGTGAAGGAATCAAAAGGAATTAAGGGGTAAAACTATGCTCGATCTCGATCCTAAGAAATTTAGGTTGCTAAAACCTCTTACCTGGGAAGAAACGTTTGATATGTGGCGCAAAAACGAAGCGGATGATCCTAAATGGGTTGAGCACTACAAGAGCAGAGGTTTTGAATCCTGGGAAGAGTGGCGGAAAAATTATACCGAACCGTTCAAATGCGCTGAAAGGGAATGGCATCTTTATAAAATTACCAACCCATTAGATAGTGTGCCCGAATTTCATGGCGGACCATTTAAATCATGGAAGGAAAAGTATTATGGCAAAGATGAGTTTCCGACATTTGCAAAGTTAGCCCAACATCCAGAAATTCAACGGCATGGGTATGTTCGGCAGTTAACGCGCGACTTCCCGAAGAAGACCACTACGATCGGCTTAGTTACAGATCACGGCATTGTAATTATAGAGGGAATGCATCGCTGTTGCGCGATGGCGCTGGCGAAACAGACTGGGATAGCCATTAAAGCCAGTATGCTTATTGCTTTGGCCGGAGCTTTACACGAAAAGCTGCCATTAGTTGGCGGCGCAAGAAAAAATAGCTTATGAGTAAGTTGAAGGAAGAGGAAAAGCAATGCCGCTAATGATTAGCGGTTTTTTTGTCCCCAAAATTTTAAAAAATCCTGTGGTATAATGAGGGTATGGAAAAAGGGATAAAACCTCCTAAATTTTTGGATGCGCGAGAAGATGTATTGATGGAGCTTATTGATATAGAGACGGGTGAATTTTTCGAGAAATTACGAGATTATGAACGAGGTCCCGCTTCCCAGTTTCGCAAAGTGCGGAGCTTCGCCCTTATCTCTGCCGCCACATTGATTTTGCTGTTAGGCGTATTTTTCGCGCACAACGCCTTTCTTGCCAAGGACAAAGGAACAGAAAAAAGTATTACGGCTTATCAAAATTTCAGGAGCGCGCAAGACGCGCTGAAAAGTTTTGACTTTAAAAAAGCGGGAGAAGATTTCGCTCTGGCGTACGAAAATCTTGCCTCCGCGGAGAGCTCAATAAGCGAAGTAGGGAACCTCACAGTTTCAATCGCAGAGAATCTTCCATTTGATTCGCGAGCCGACTCAAGCATCTCCCTTCTTCGCGCCGCAAAACACATCGCAAGGGCAGGAGAGATTACAAGCTCTGCCCTCGAGGGGAGCGCGCTTGCAGGAGCTTTATCCGGCGATTCCATACTTGCGATGCTTGCGGGCGTCTCGGGTGTGGGGCAAGAATACGCGCCTTCTGACTTTAATGTTTTGGCGAGTTCGCTTTCTTTGGCCGAGAGCGAGCTTATGTCGGCGGATCAGTATATGCAAAATGTCCGCGCGAGCGACTTTGCAGAGGAATTTCAGTTTTCTATAAGCGAGCTTGGCCAGAAAATCCCGGTGCTGCTAAATATCGTCCGCAACGCAAGGGATTATTCGGGAATCTCCGCGTTTTTGTTCGGCGTGGATGCGCCAAGGCGGTATTTAATAATTTTTCAAAACTCCAGTGAGCTTAGACCTACCGGGGGATTTATAGGTTCATACGCCATTATCGAAGTTGACAAAGGTAAGTTAAAAGACATGTTTGTAGATGGCATCTACAATGCTGATGGCCAGCTTACCGTAAACGTGGTGCCGCCGAAGCCCTTTCAGCGCATAACCACGGCATGGTCCACGCACGACGCAAACTGGTTTTTGGACTTTCCCAAATCCGCGAAAAAAGTTGCCTGGTTCTATGAAAAAACTGGCGGAGGAAAGGTAGACGGAGTAATCAGTTTGAATGTCGAAGTTATAGAACGACTCCTTTCTCTCACGGGGCCTATATTTTTAGAGAATTATGACCTTGCGCTTGACTCGGAGAACTTCCGCGACGAAATTCAATACGAGGTAGAAGTTGCCTACGACAAGGAGGCCAACCGTCCCAAGCAGGTGCTGGCGGATTTTACGCCCATATTCCTCGACAGGTTATTTAAGGTTTCGAGAGAAAAAAATAAGGAGATGATTTCTGCGATATTGAGGGCTTTTGAAGAAAAGTATATTATGTTTTATTCAGATGATTTCGCGGCGCAGAATTTTTTTGAAAAGCAGGGATGGACAGGAAGCATCAACGAAGAGCTAGATACTGATTTTCTCTCGGTTGTTCATTCCAATATCGGGGGTTACAAGACCGATAAATTTATGGAAGATGAAATAAGATACGAGGTAGAGATACAAGAAGACGGCTCGGTACTCGGCCGCTTGCTCATTAAGAGGGTCCATGCGGGGGGAGAAAGCAAATACTGGTGGTACAACAGAAATAATATAGATTATCTAAAAATATATGTTCCAAAAGGCGCGAAGTTACTTTCTCATTCAGGGGGAGAGCGAAGAGAAGTCGGCAACCCCTCGGATTACGAAGAGCTTAAATTTGTAAAAGACGAAGAGGTCTTCGCTATCGAAAGTTCGCTTAAGGAATTTGGTCCAATAGATGTATTTAGCGAAAGCGGGAAAACGGTTTTTGGAACATGGCTCGTGACAAAGCCAAAGAAGACAAGCGTATTTGAGGTAGAATACAAATTGCCATTTGGCATCGAATTTAAAAATGATGTGGGCAAATATAACCTGTATCTCCAGAAGCAGCCGGGAACCGAGGCGCGGGCGGATGTTAAAGTAAATCCGCCGGATAACCTGCGCGTTATATGGGATAACGCCCTGACGAATGAATTTAAGAAATCTCTGGTCTTGGACACGGATAAGGTGATAGGATATATATTCAAAAATAAAAAATAAATGGTTTCTCGGTTAATACATTTTAGATCCAAAACCATAACATCCGCGGCATTTTTGCTCGTGACTACGGCGCTTATAAGCCGTATTTTGGGTTTGTTCAGGGACAGGATATTGGCTGGAAAATTCGGGGCAGGAGACGAGCTCGATATTTTTTTCGCGGCATTTCGCGTACCAGACCTTCTTTATAATATTGTTATCGCGGGCGCGATATCATCGGCGTTTATACCTGTTTTTATTTCCCTTTACGCGAAAGACAAAAAAGAGGCATGGCGCGCGGCGAGCAACTTTTTAAACATAGCCGTTGCTTCGCTTTTGGTTCTCGGGGTGTTATTTGTTTTAGGTTCGTCATTTTTGGTCCGTTTTGTCGCGCCCGGTTTTGACGAAGTAAACAAAGCCATAACAATTGATATAACACGGATTATGTTTTTGAGCCCTCTATTTTTGGGTATGAGCGCGATTTTGGGAGGGATACTACATTCATTCCGCCGCTTTCTTACCTACGCGCTTGCTCCGATCTTCTACAATTTGGGAATTATTTTCGGCGCCGTAGTCCTTGCGGATGCCATGGGGGTATACGGCCTTGCAGTTGGAGTGGTCCTCGGGTCGTTTTTGCATTTTATAATACAGATACCTTCGGTATTTTTTTCCGGTTTCACCTGGCGGGCTGTTTTTGACCTGAAGGACAAATATTTCCAAAAAATTTTTTCCCTCATGGTTCCCCGCACCATAGGGCTTGTCGTGTTTCAGCTTAATCTGTGGGTTATTACAGCCACTGCTTCTATGCTCTCCTCCGGGTCAATCGCAATATTTAATCTTGCAAACCATCTTCAATTTTTGCCCATAGGCATTATAGGGTATTCCTTCGCGACCGCCGCGATGCCTTCCTTCGCAAAATCCGTATCGCGCGAAAAGGCAAAGCTGTTTGGCGGCCAGCTTACAAAAAGCATCCGTATAGTTTTGTTTTTCGTTGTGCCGACAAGCGTGTTGATGTTTGTCTTGCGCGCTCATATTGTGCGTTTGATTTTTGGCTCCGGCGCATTTAGCTGGGACGACACGCGCCTTACCGCGGCCGTGCTTGGGATTTTTTCTTTTGGAATTTTTGCCCATAGTTTAATCCCCTTGCTCTCAAAGGCGTTTTACGCCATGCAGGATACAAAGACCCCCGTTATCATAAATAGTATAGGGTTTTTCATAAATATAGCGTTGAGCGTTTTCTTTGTTTTTGTTTTGTTCAAGGATACTCAAGTGTCTGGCTTTATTTCGGATTTTTTTGATATGGAGGGTGTTGATAATGTAGCGCTTCTTGGTCTGCCCCTTGCCTTTTCGCTCGCGGGAATTGTTAATTTGGCAATACTTTTTTATGCTCTCAAAAGAAACATGGGGGGGCTTATGGCGTCGGCTATTTATGGGGCCTGCGCAAAGATACTTGTTGCAAGCCTTATCGCGGGCCTCGCCGCGTACGGAACGCTTTTTCTCGTAGAGCCCTTGCTTCGCACTGATGTGGCGCTGGGCCTTTTGTTTCAGGCGGGGACCGCGGCTTTTGTTGGATGCGCAGCATATTTAATTTTGATGTTTGTATTTCGTTCGCCGGAGCTTGTTTCGTTCCGGCGGATGTGTATGGGAAAAATTCGTCGATTACGGCCGGTAACCCCGCTAGGACTTGACAGGGATTTGTAAAAATGCTATAATGGTAGTATTCTAGAAGG
>CAYJWU010000031.1:0-8875 GCA_964374025.1 uncultured Candidatus Saccharibacteria bacterium | reverse complement strand
TATATTAAATCTACCTTCCCCCTTTTTACGCAATTATACGCGAATATATACATTGCCGCGCTCCATGCCTGCTTTTCCTTGCCCATCGGATTGCCGGTACTACCGTGCAGCCACTCGTTAAATTCCCATTCAAAGTTTTTACCGATATAATTCGCCTTGGCTAAATTCTCGAGCGTCTGCCGCGCTTTGCTCATTCGCCCCGCTTTGACAAGGGCCGTGGTATAAAACCCGCCGATAAACGGCCAGATTCCGCCGTTGTGATATTGGTTGGGGTAATTTAAGTTGCCGCCTCTAAAATAGTCGCGCCATTCCCTATCCCCGGGATAAATCGGCGGATAGATTGCTTTCGCGGGATAGGGCGCCTCAATTGCTGCCTGCGCTGAATAATCCAGTATGGATTTCTCCTGCTCGGGATTGGGAATCCCAAACAAAATCGCGAGCATATTGCCCAAAGTATCAAACCAGTCTCCGCATTGTCGAAAGCCGATGAACGCAAGAAAATACGGCCGCCACACCATGTTGCTTACGCACCCTTGCGTCATTTGAATAATTTCATCCTCGCGCATGCGGATATTTTTTACCGTTTTACAAAGCTCGGTCAATTTTTCCGCAATATTATCATGCGCCTTGTCCATCCAGAATATACTAAAAATTTTTGTCTGTACTTTCACCGCGCGGGAGCCGTAGCTCTCGGCAAGTTCAGGTTCACCAAGTTTTACGGCTATTATTTCTCCTCCGCGAAGCGCGCCGTAGTATAGGGCATTGTCATATAACACTTTTCCCCGAACCGGGAAAAGATCCATCCAATCCCCTGCTTCCTGGGTTGAGATAAGGCCCGAATTATCAACGTCCTGATACAAAAGCCAATTCAACGCTTTTTTTACGCCCGCCGCATGGCGCCGCAGAAATTCGCTGTCATCAGTTTGCTTAAAATAAAAATAAACGCCGATTACATACCATATTGTGCCATCCATATAGGCGCGATACTGCGGCTCGTTATTTTTGACGTCAACATTGTTAGGGATAAGTCCAAGCTCGGTCTGGTATTTAGAAAGCGTGTCTAGCGAAGCTTGCGCGGCTTGAATTAAATCTGGCTCCTTCGTAAGCACAGCCCCAAGGAGCGTAATCATGCTATCCCTCCCCCATACCTCATTATATCCCGAATCAAGCGCGGAGGCCTTAAAGCCGATCTTAGAAACGCATTCGCGAAGGATTTGTATAGCTTGCCCGTATGCTTCGTCAATCATGTTTTGATCTCGCTACCCTTATCAATCCGCTGCACGGGACAATTTCGATGCCGCGTTCTTCCAGTTTATCCAAAAAAAGATTGAGGCCGATAGAATCCGAGCTCATGTGGCCGGCGATTACAACGTTTATATGCGCTTTTTCCGCGAATTTTCTGTGCTTTTCTGATTGGTGCATGGCAATCACCGTGCCTATGCCGACATTTGCCATTTTCTCATATATGTCATGGGCGCCCTCGGTACCTCCGGTAATCTCGGTAACCACTATCTTTCCCGCTCGGTTATCATTTTTACCGGCAAAGAGCATCGGCCCCGAACCCCGTCGTGTTGCTTCTTGATATTCGGGGATTGTCATCAGCATATCCAAAATATCCTTTACGGTTTCAAAGCCGCCCGCTTCCACTTTTGATTTTAAAAATTGATAAACTAAATTGTCGGTGACAGTGTGGGCGCACATGTACGGCATGCCGATGAGTCGGGCTATTTCTACGGGGCGATGGTGATTGCTTGGCGAAAGACCGCGCGTCACTTCAGAAATTCGCTTATACAAAAGCGCTTCGGCAATGTTAATGGGCACGCCGTATTGGGCCAAGACATCCGCCTGCATGTTCATGACGTCATCCAGCTTGGCAAGAGCGCGGCCTCTTGGATGATGCGCGATACACGCGTCAATATTCCCCAAGTGTTTTGCTAGCAACAATTCATCTCCTTCAATATCAATACCGGTCAGGATTTTTTTAATTTCGGTGTCCGGCGTACCAAAAAGAATCCGCGAGTCGGAATAAGGATTTTTTAGAGTTTCCGCGTCAAAATATTGCCGGTCATTCTCCTCCATTTTGTCATATTCTCTTCGAGTTTTCGCAAGTATTTTTTCCGCTCCCGCTCTACCCCTCGGATCCGCATCCATGCCCATCTGGACCGATAAATTGTAAATTTCCCCTAGTTTCATAAATATATAGTAATACACTTTCACCGCGTATGCAATATCGATCGGGTTGACAAGGGGACGCAATATATCGCAGTATAATAGATAAAGTTAGGCATAGTCGGAATAAAAAGGAGAGCTGGGCATGAAATGGCCGCAAGAAAAAAAAATGTTAAGCAAGGAAGAAAGAGAGGAATTGCTAAGGAAAGCACATTACAACTTATTCGCCCTGAACTCGCCCGAGGTTTATATAGATCTTCTCACTGACAGCGGGACTGGAAGAATGTCGCGGGCGCAGTGGGAGGCGTTGAGGCGCGGCGATGAATCATACGCGGGGTCGGTAAGTTCAAAAAAACTGCGCAGCACAATCCGCCGTACATTTTGCATGCCGTATATCCGTCTAGTTCATCAAGGCAGGGCTGCGGAAGATATATTTAATAGCGCAATCCTGACGGAGCCGGGGATGGTCGTTTTGGGCAACACGCCCTTTGACACAACTCGCGCGCACATAGAATCCCGCGGCGGAATTATTGTGGACTGCACACGCCGCCCGGTTGTCAATCCCTTGGCGAAATGGAGCAATTTTTCGGGGTTTTTGGGGAATGTTAATACCATAATGCTCGCGACGGAAATCATAAAAGCCCGCAAAGGCAACAAAAAAATTGCCTACGTCCTCATCACCGCGACCTGCAACAGCACCGGAGGGCATCCGGTGTCACTTGGAAATATAAGGCAAACGGCATGCGTCGCCCACGCGTATAGAATCCCCGTACTTATGGATCTCGCGAGGTACGCGGAGAACGCGTATTTTATTAAAAAATATGAGCCCGAATGCAAAGAGTTATCAATCGCGGAAATTATAAAAGAAATGGCTTCCGCGATTGACGGGATTCTCGCGAGCGGCAAAAAGGACGCGCTTGGCAATATCGGTGGATTTTTGGCGTTTAAGTCAGAGCGGATTCCGAAAAAAACTATCGAAACAGTGGTCAGCCTGAATGTGCTCGGCGAGGGACTAGACGGCTTGGAGCGCTTTGACGGAATAGATGAAGAGGAATTTACCCAGAAACTTCATTCTGGAACTCTTACGCCAGAGGAAGAAGACAAAGTAGATTTTATCAAGGGTTACGGAGGGATGTCGGGCAGAGATATGGAGGCGCTGAATCAGGGCATAAAGGAAAGCCTTGATGAACGGTATCTTGGACGCCGTATTGCGCAGGTCCGTTCCCTTGCTCGGGGACTTTACGACATCGGTCTTCCTGTGCTTCCGCCCGGCGGTCATGCGGTCTTTATTGATGCCGGCCAGTTGCTTAGGCATATCAATTGGGAAGAATTCCCCGGATATGCGCTGGCCATTGCCCTATACAGCGAAGGAGGAATCCGCTCCGTAGAAGTGGGTTCGCTGATGCTTGGTCGGGATCTTACAACTCACGAAAATCGGCGCGCGGGGCAGGAGCTTACGCGGCTTGCGATACCGCGACGCGTGTACACAAAAAATGATATGGAATATGTGATTTCCGTGCTTCTAAGGATGAGAGGGCGTTTCTCCTCAATAAGGCCAGTCACTATAATGGACGAAACAAAATTACGGCACTTTGATTCAACATTTGCCTAAATTTCGCACCCTGCCAAAACGCAGGGTTTTTTTATCCAAAAATTACAAAAATCTCATGAGTAGAAATACGGTCAGAGCTATGACCCCCAAAATTATGAGGAGTACTCCAACCGCGCCCGCTTTCATCAAAAGCGCGAACGCGCCCCCTATCCCAAGAAAATTTTTGGCGCTTTCTTCTATCACCTTCCCGCCCACATCAAGAGCTTTATCCTGCAATTTTTCCGAGAATTGTTTTTTAGTGTTTTCCATTATAAATACGCACTTATTATTTAAGGACCTTTCCAGTTTCAATATACCATAAATACAAATCCAATTCCGCAAGGGTAAGATTGGATTTTCGCGCGATTTTGCGAAGCACCTCCTCGATTTTAAGATACTTTGCCTTTGTGAGGGTTTTGGGGCACGCGATCAGACCGTGCCGTTCAAGTAGATCCATAATATGGAAATCTATAATTGCGAGATTCTGATATCCGATATTCCTCAAAAAATGACTCGCCTCTTTGTACCCAAGTCCTTTGATATTTTTCACCAGCCAGTCCCTCAGCGCATATTCGTCTATGTTGGGGGTGAAACCCCCCACATAGGATTTTATCATGTCCTTATATTTTCTTGCCTCCGCAATATACTCCGCGCGGGTGTTTGGATATCTATACCCAAATTTTTGGAGAGCTGACGCAAGGCGCTTTTGCGGCAGGATCAAAAAACCCTCCCCTACTTTTTTCTGAATCTCTATCGCCCGTTCGGCGCTAAAATTCGCGGTAAGCAAGCAAAAACAAAGCTCCTTAAAAATTTCATTATTGCTTTTTCGCCCGAGTACCTTGAACGTCTTAATCCGCATATCAACGAGACCCGCAACCTCACTATTTTTTAAGTTTTCGATCAATCTTAAAATATCGCGCATTTTCGATAATAGTCACCGCAATGGTAGTTACTAAATTATTTACATTCTACTGTACTTTCGTCAAAAATAAAGAGCAGATCAAATGATCTGCCATGTTTGCGCTGCATTTTTACAAAATTATCGAGCCGGCTCGAAGCTGCCAAGCTCGCGCATAAATCTTGCTTCGTCAAATGAATATCCGTGGCCAAGAAATTGCACTAAAAGTCGCGCATCCTCAACTCCATTTCCTACGCAATTGGAAGCGCCCGGCGAAGGTGTAACGTTGAAAATGATATTCTCCCCCACAAACTTCGCAGTTCCCATCTCTAGTTTCCCGCTTTCCAAATTCATGAGTTGCGGCCTGATTCCGCCCTGACCTCGCGCGAAGCGCAAATCCCGATAGCGAAGCGTTGGGATTATGTTTCGCGCAGCGCCTAAAAAGACGAACTTACCAACATACGGCATTTTGTACACTATGTTACGTGCCGCGAATTTTAGCATTTTTTTCCGGGAAAGGATTTTTACAAGACGCCATACACCTCTCCACGTAATCAGCTTCACCCGCAAAAAGTCGAAAAATGTCCACCAGTGCCGGCGCTCAAGAAGCGGCAGCAATTCGATTGTCGGACCAAAGCGTGTTTCGTTGGGATTGTCCACTGCGGGATCAGCATGGACCCTTGAAAATGGGAGCTCTGGATCCTGCACAGGATATACTTTTCCATTGAGAAAGTATCCTGCAGCATAGAAATTTCCTGCCACCGGAAGAATACAATACTTCGCGGCCTCTGGATGCTTCAGACGGTGGGCAAAAAGAAGACTATAGGGTCCCGCGGAGCATACCACAACTTTCGCGTTGAGATCGCCTCGATTTGTACGAACAGTGTAAAGCCCTTCATGTCGCGTAATCGCAAGTACTTTTGTATTGAAACGTACGTCGAACACCTTTCCGGATACTTCGGCATTTCGGCGCGCTTGTGCGAGGAAAATCTCCGAAACCTTCTGATAGTCAACAGCATGGCCGTTTGGGCTAAAGAGGGCCGCAATATCCACATTTGGATCTCTGCCCTCTATAACCTTTGGTTCGACTAACGCGATTTCTTCTCTCCAAAACAGCTCGAGGTCAGGAAAATGCGGTTTAAATTCCAAGAAGCGATTCCTTAGGAATTCTACCTCGCTACGTCCAACTCCAAGCGCCATTTTATGGAGTCGAGCGAAAGTAACTCCCGGTTCGCCGTATCGCTCAAGAAACTGCGCAAGAAAATCCGAAGAGACTTTTATCTCCAGCGCCTTCTGCAACGAAAAGTTTGTTTCTATATCTCCTTTGTGCAGAGTTTGGGCATTGTTGATGCGGTTTGAATTTACTTGCGCAACAGCAGAGTAGTGCTCAAGTAGCGCAGAGCTTCTAATGTTCGTGAAACTGTTTGTAACATAAGCAAGGGCAGTACCGGATACTCCTCCTCCAATATTCACGAGGTCATACACGCAACCAAGCATTTGAGAACCTCCCGAGGCATTGTGAGTGTACTATAAATATCATATCATAACATACCAAAATGTAAATCCTTAAACTTTACGTGCACAAGGGAGGTGCCTAGGTGGCTAGATTCTATCACTTTACGTACCCGCGAAATATTGCCGGTATTCTATCGAGCGGTTTAAAACCTGGAAGTGAAACTAGTCAGCATAACGAGTACTTCGGAATACGTGGTGACCCCAAGTACATTTACCTTTGGGGAGAAAACATCATTTAGATATTGTTCTTGGAGAAATAACGGAGGAAGGCATCAAAAAAGGTGTTGACGCATTATCGGAAGAAACTTGGAAGACAAAGTGTGGCAGCTATCGTATTCTGCGGACCAGCTCAAAAGTACGAATTATTTCCTGGAAAAAGGTAGTGCCATTCTGGGCTTATGTTATGGGATATATTACTCGGCCATTTTTCCGATGGAGGACTCGGAAACGTCAAAAAGCAGAAAATAGTTTAGGGTAGGCGCACGGCTTCATGGCCGTGCATTTTATTTGAGCAACAGACTCGTACGAAAAGATGATTTCGTGCCGTGTATTTAATCCGCTCATTAGCGCTTAAGGATTGATGCTTGATACAGCGTAGATAAAGTATGAATTGTCCCCATTGCTATAAAGAGCGCGTCAAAGGAAAAGGTGGTAACGATAAATCCCCCTATGACAATAGCGATTCCGGTAAAAATTTTGGCTCCCCCATCTGCTAATCCCCAGGTTAAACCGGGAAATTTTTTGTCGGAGTATTTGCCATAAAGCGCAAACCACGTTGGGTTGGCAAGCGCTAGGGCAAAACCAAGTCCCGCCTGTATGACAAAAAGATGCAGCGGTGTTTCTACGAGCAAATAGCCGAAGGTGAGCAGAGCCGTAAGAGCATAGCCGGAAATCATTATTTTTTCCCTGCTATGATGGTCAGAATATTTGCCTATAATAATCACAAATATTCCGGTGACTATAAGATAAGTCGCCCAAGCCCAAGTCACTTCAAGTATGTTCCCGCCGATCTTTCCGGCAAAAATCGCAAAAAGGGGCCCAAACATCCCGTCGGCAAAATTCCAGAGATTGTTGCTAAACAAAAGAATTTTTTCCTTAGAGTTCATGTAATAAGTTACAAAATTTTAATTCGTTCCTATATTCTTAAGAATATTAGAATGTTTTAATGAAATGAATAAATTTTTCTCCGTAGGGCGAGAGGGAGTGAGCGACGCTCTTGCCTTTATATTTTTTATTCAAAAGGCCGGCATGGACCAGTCGCCTTGTATGCTCGGAAATCGTTTTGAAGTTCGCACCTAACTCCCCAGTAATTCCCTTTACGGTAATATCGGGACTTCGAAAAACCAAAAACAAAATATCAATCCTGCGGTGATTGGCTGCGCCCTTAAAGTGCCGTTCAAGTTGCTTTGCCGTTTTCATGCCGCCATTATACCACACCTTACAATATTATTCCAATATTCTCAAGAATTTTAGAACTAGGTCCAGCTTCCGATTTTTCGGGAAAAGAAAAAGCCCAACAAAGTTGGGCTTACAAACTAAACTATTTTTTCTTTTGTGGCGTAAAAACGTGCCGTCGCGAGGGCTCGTTCTGGGGTGATGCCGGCCCACCGATCAACAACCGGAACATATATTGTTTTTAGATGTGCGTTATGCATTTGTACGGCGCATCTTAAACAAGTGTGCTCGGCAGCTTGTTTAAGCCATGGAAGTCCATTGGCATGAAGACCGGCAATGTAGAGCTCGCATTCGCGAACCGGAATCCCCTTATGGACAACCTCCCATAGCCCTTCCTCTGCGTGGCCACAAGCGCCTAGCATTGATTCGGTGCGCGACGTGATTTCATTTTCTGACAAGGCGAATCCAGCGCCGCATAGAAGCATTTCTGATAAATTGGGTCGTCGAAGATTGGATTTCCTTCACTTACCGCTTTAGCAAGCCGGATGGTAAGAAGTTTGCAGCGCTTTGCAGTTTCTGGAAAAGAAAGCACGTAAGAACGAGCTCTAACTTCAGATTCCAACGCACTGGGATAATTTGCGCCAAATTGCGGTTTCGTAAAATCATCAACGCTACCATCCGCCAATCTGTTGCAATAGTGCGATCTCATGTGCTCAAATCCGGGAACTTCTGTCAAAGAAGCGCGAAGCAATTCTCCCCCAAAAAGATTTTGCGCGACCAAAGAAACAACGGCGCAGTGACCCCACAATGGATTTTCTAGTGTCCAGCCGTTGGAATCTTGAGAGGTTTCCTGATCACAAATAGCCGGAAGTATCTCCTTAAATCCGCTAGGCGTTAACTTCTTCATACTTCTCCTCCTCTTCGTTTTTTAAGGTAAAGTTCCATCCTATCGAACTAAATCCAGTATGCCCCGCCAGTGGCGGCAAATTCTTGCGGTTATAATGCTTTGGCAATTAGTCCAATCACCGTAATGCCCAAAAAATTTAACAGAAATGACAATGGAATAAAAAGGGAGGTCTTCATTTTAGAAAGGCCCATCATTGCCAGCCCAAGTTCATCTGGAAGTGGTGACGCAACTATCAGCGCCCCGACAAGAGGGAATAACCACCTAAAGAGCTTTAACCGAAAAATTGATATCAATCTTTCGGACTCAGATTTTTTTATCAAATATAAAAAATCCGCAGATAATCTCTCTTTAATAAATCGAAAAATGACCAAATCTCCTACCAACGCGCCAATACCGCCTA
>CAYJWU010000030.1:0-10879 GCA_964374025.1 uncultured Candidatus Saccharibacteria bacterium | reverse complement strand
CACCCCGCAGCATGGGGCCCCAGGCGTGCTGCTTAGTTTTGCAGCCCGAAATTCACAAATAAATATATGAATTCGAGGCTACTCCTAAGCCGCTTGCTACCTGCGATTAGTATACCACGAAGTGGTCTAACTTGTCAACGCAAACTTCGCTGGCTGTTTTTATTCCACCGTAATCCCCATGCTTCGCTCCGTGCCTTCACTAGCCCAAACCCCATGAACAATGCTCGTCTGCTAAACCTATAATACATTATAAGATTAGCAGATGAGCATTTATTTTTACTTTAGGGCTTCCCAAATTCTACTTTCCTCGAATCCCCACTCCATCATCTTCTTAAATATTTTTAAATTGATAAATTTATGCAAACTCTTTTGGAGTGTATATTTCGCACCTGTCTGGGGGTGCTTTATCAAACAATGACTTCCCTTCCCACGAGAGCAATCTACTTCTAAACCGAGCTTCTTGCAAGCTCGTATCCAATCATTTTGTTTTATGTCAGAGAAACTTCCTTGCATTCATTATTTTGTAGCAAAAATCTGCTGCCTCATAGAAACGGGCTCGTTGGAAGCAACAAGCAATTCATCCTTACAGTTTTGTGTAGGAACTCCAAAATAAGTAAAAACAGCATCTTTTACTACTGAGTTTATTTCCTTTGTGTTTCTCCCTCCAGTAATAATGCCGTCAAAATTTGTTGATTCTGCTGTCCAGCTTCCGTCTGGATATATTTCGTACTTAAAGCTAATGCCACCTGCTCGACCAATACTTCTTTGCATTTCCAAAACCGCCGGATGCTTCCCGTCACTGACGTCAATGCCTAATTTCTTCAATGCTTCACTTGTACCAAATATAAATTTTTTTAGCATATTGCAGTCTAATGTAATGATAACATAAAAAAATATTTTTATTCCACCGTAATACCCATGCTTCTCGCTGTTCCTTCTACTATCTTCATTGCCTGCTCAATGTCGTAGGCGTTGAGATCCTGCATTTTTGTTTCCGCGATTTCGCGGATTTGAGATTTTGTGACTTTTCCCGCGCTAGTACGCGGCGTGTCTCCCGATCCCTTTTCCGCCCCAGCCGCTTTCTTTAAGAGGTCCGAGGCGGGAGGAGTCTTCATTTTAAACGTGTACGAACGATCTTCGTACACATAAATCTCCACAGGGATGATATTCCCCATCTTGTCCTTGCTTGCCTCGTTAAACTTCATGCAAAATTCCTGGATATTCAATCCATGCTGTCCCAGGGCCGGCCCAACCGGAGGAGCCGGATTCGCCTGCCCCGCTGGGATCTGAAGTTTTATCATTGTTTTAAGTTTTTTTGCCATGCCGCTATTGCCCGCGAGCACAAACGAGCGGCGTGCAATAGCGAGCACCCGCCTAAATGCGCGAAGCGCTTTTGGCGGGTACCCACCCAAAGTTCGCTTACGCTCACATTGTGGCGGGTAAAGGTTTGGCTGCCAATCGCCCTGTAGCTGCGGGGCGATTGGGCCAAATCCTTTATATCTTCTTAATCTGTAAATAATCCAATTCAACCGGCGTTTCTCTGCCAAACATAGACACAAGCACCGTAACTTTTCCGCGCCCCTCATCAATAGCGGAAATCTTGCCGTCAAAGTCCTTAAACGGCCCATCAGATACTTTTACGGCATCTCCAATCGCAACATCAATTTTATATGTCGGCTCTTCCACGCCCATTTGTTTTTGAAGCACTTCGATTTCCTTGCTCGACACGGGAACGGGAGTCGTCCCGGAACCCACAAAACCCGTAACACGGGGGGTATTGCGCACCACGTACCAAGAATCATCTGTCACGATCATTTCCACAAGCACGTATCCGGGGTAAATCTTCTCTTCCACGGTTATGCGCTTGCCGCTCTTTATCTTAATCCTTTTTTCCTTAGGCACAAGCACGTTAAAAATCTTCCCCTCCATGCCAAGGGACTCAATTCGCTGTTTTAGGTTTTGAGCTACCGCGTCTTCGTAGCCGGAGTAGGTATGAAGCACATACCACTTCCTTCCTTGCTCAAGTTGCTGTCTCGCCATATTTGTTTCGTTTAGAAATTTATCAAAACTTCGCTAAAATATATTGAAAAACAAAATCCAGCGCCCCAAGATACATAGATACTGCCAAAGCAAAAATAACAACAATTACCGTGTACCGCAAAACCTCCTGCTTTGTCAGCCAGTTTACCTTCTTCATCTCAAGCCGCACTTCTTTTAGAAATAGCATCACTTTTTGAATAAAAACCATAATATTGCGATGCTAATATGCGAATTCATGCAAATTATGCAAATATTCGTATCATTAGTATGCATTCGTATATTGGCATCGCACTCTATCTTAAAACAGCCCTCGCGGGCCATCTATATATCCATTATAAACAAGCTGCGTTATATGTCAAGGTTTTGCACGGCTTTCGCGTGCGTCTGGATAAAACGCTTGCGCGGGGCGACTTCGGAACCCATAAGTATGTCAAATATTTTATCCGCTTCTTTCGCGTCTTCTATACTAACCTGTTTTAATACGCGTTTCTCCGGATTCATTGTCGTGGCCCAAAGCTCTTCGGGGTTCATCTCTCCAAGACCCTTATAGCGCTGGATATTAACCGTATCTTTGTTGCCTTTTAGAACCGTATTTTTCCCTTCTTCCGTATAAGCGTACTCTATATTTCTCCCTATCTGTATCTTATACAGAGGCGGTTGGGCTATGTAAATATAACCCTTTTGTATAAGTTCGGGATAGTATCTATAAAAAAGCGTCAGTAGAAGCGTGCGAATATGCGCGCCGTCAACGTCCGCGTCGGTTGCGATTATAACCCTATGATATCGCAATTTACTTACATCAAATTCTTCCGCAATCGCGGTGCCCAAAGCTATGATAAGCGCTCTTATCTCCTTGGATCCGAGCATCTTATCAAGGCGCGCTCTCTCCACGTTGAGAATCTTTCCGCGAAGCGGCAATATTGCTTGATACTTTCTGTCTCTTCCTTGCTTGCTCGATCCGCCCGCGCTATCTCCTTCTACTATAAAAATTTCCGAATCTTCCGGGTCGCGCGAGGAGCAGTCCGCGAGTTTTCCCGGAAGTGTAAAACCCTCAAGCGCCCCCTTCCTGATAATTGTATCGCGGGCAGCTTTCGCCGCTTTGCGGGCGCGCGCGGAAAGCGCGCATTTTCCTATAATTTCGCGCGCATCCTGCGGGTTTTTTTCCAGAAACTCCTGAAGGTATTCCGCGGTTACCGCCTCAACCGCAGTCCGCACTTCCGGATTTCCAAGTTTTGCCTTTGTCTGTCCTTCAAACTGCGGCTCGCGCAGCTTTACTGAAATCACCGCGGTCATACCTTCGCGCACGTCATCTCCCGTCAGAGGATCATCATCCTTCAAAAGATTATTTTTCTTCCCAAAATCATTAAGCACTCGGGTAAGGGCAGTTCTAAACCCCGTAATATGCATCCCTCCCTCTGGCGTGTAGACGTTATTCGCAAACCCCATCTCAAACCCCTGGACATCATCGGTGTACTGCATCGCAACCTCAACCAATATCCCCTGGTGTTCTTTTGCTACATAAAAAATATTTTTGTGCTTGGGTTCCTCGTCGCGATTTAAGTAATCCACATACGAGGGTACTCCGCCTTCAAAGTATACCTGGTATGATTTATATGGCATCTGACGCTCATCTATGATTTTTATACGGACCTTGCCGGCAAGATACGCCTGCTGCCTGAAGTGATCTATAAGCCACTTCCAACTAAACTTTATCTCGGGGAAAATTGTGGGATCCGGCTCAAATGTTACCGACGTGCCGGAAATTCCCGCAGGCGCCTTGCCGGTTTTCCTGACCGGGCCTTTTGGTTTTCCCCTCTCGTATTCCTGCGAGTATAATATTCCGTCGCGGCATACCTCGGCTTTAAGGTGTTTGGACAGCGCGTTAACAACAGATACCCCGACACCATGAAGTCCTGTTGAAATTTTATACCCCTCACCCCCAAATTTTCCGCCGGCGTGAAGCATGGTCATTACCGTTTCAAGCGTGGATTTCTTGGTTTGAGGATGCTTTTCCACCGGTATTCCGCGGCCGTTATCAGTAACATTGACTTGGTTATCTGGCAAAAGAGTAATCACGATTTCGTTGGCGTGTCCGGAGATTGCTTCGTCCAAGCTATTATCGCTTACCTCTTTGATCAGATGATGCAGGCCCGCAAGACCGGTTGAACCGATAAACATGCCCGGCCGTTTGCGGACAGGTTCAAGCCCTTCAAGGACTTGAATGTCTTTCGCGGTATAGCCCGAAGTTTTACCTTTTTTAGCACCTTTTGCCATACATAAATTATACCTTTTTATTTAGGCATAGAGAATATTGACAAGTAAATACTGGTCGTGTATAATATAAACATACTGCGCAACCCGTGCAGAAAATTTCAAAACCGAGGAGATGTGTCCGTGCAAATTGAACGAGTACACAGTATGACGGAATATGCGGAAACGATTACATCGCTCCTAGAAGAAAGGTTTTTAACCAGCCTATTTGCAACCGAAGATGGTCTTTTGGCTGAAGCCGACTATTTCAAAAATCATGGATTTTCGGTACGGCTTATACATTTAAGCAGCAGGTATCCCAGACGAGATTTATTTATGCTGTGCTACAAAAATGACGATTTGAATCTTAATACGGTTTACTCGTTAGCTATAGAGGGCTCCGGGCATTAAGGGGGTTACTACGGTAACCCCTATTTATTTATAGACGTTATCACGCTTGCTAACCTTCAATACATAAATCTTACCTTTCTTTACATCAAAGATTGCCCTGTATTCACCTATGCGAAATCGAAAATCGCCCAGCTCGTTAAAGGTTAGTCTCTTCGCGTGTTTCAGAGGATTCTGGCTTGAGCCATAAAAACGCATCTTTTCCACGATGCGTTTTTGAATATCTTTCGGAAGTTTCTTGAAATCATTTACGGCTTTAGGAAGATAAATAATTTCCACAATAAAACACGGGCCTATACCCCGAGTTCCTTAAATAATTCTTCTTGGCGAATTCCCTCTCCCCCTTTTAGCTCCTCTCGCGCCTCGCTAATGTCTCTCGCATGTTCCGCGAAAAGCAAAAAGCGCCCGAAGCTTTTTTCCAGTTTTTTTAATCTTTGGTACTCGCTTCGGGCAATCTCTAATGTATCTGCTTGTGTTTTTACAACAGCTCTTTGCATATTTCTATTGTAGTATTATATTACAAAAAAATCCATACTTATATTATGATTTTCTGATTTCCCAGCCCATGTCTTCAACTGCTTCATAAATTTTTACCATTATTTCATCTACTTCCCGCGCAGTTAAAGTTCGCTCGTAGGATTGAAAAAGAAGATGAAACGCGAGGTTTTTCATGCCATCGGCGATGTTCTCGCCTTCATACATATCAAATAGATCAATGTCGCGAAGAAGGGGGCCGGAGACGGCATTTATAGCATTCAACACCTCGGTAACCATAATGCCGTAAGGTACAAGCAGGGCGATGTCGCGGACAACTTCAGGATACTTTGATGGCCTCTCGTATATATGCTCTTCTTCGGCCGCGGCAGAAACCTTTTCAAAATCAAATTCCGCGCAATATACTCTGCCCCCGATATCATATTTTCCGTACGCGGAAGGATGCATCTCTCCGATAAATCCTATTTTTACGCCATCCACTACAATATTCGCCCTGCGGCCCGGATGCAAAAATGAGTGCAGATCCTCTTCTTCCTTGCTGAAAGCTGGATCATAATAAAAATCGGTAATACCGAGCTTATTTAAAAATTCATCGAGGTATCCTTTTATTATGTAAAATCCCTTGCCTTCTCCCCCGCCCCTCTGGTCTCGCATTGCAAAAATACAATTCTCATTTTCGGAAATATTTTCCCCTTCCTTAGAAAATACTTTGCCGATTTCGAATATTCGCATTGATTCAAAGTACCTCGAATTAGACGAAATATTTTTTAGAACTCCCGGCCAAAGAGATCGCCGTAAGTATCTAAATTCGTCGCTTATTGGATTTTGAAGTTCCAGCCCACTGCTACTCGCTATCATCGAATAATTATAAACCTCAAAAAAACCAAATCCCGCGAGAATCTGCCGCGCCATGGAGCGCCAGAACACTCGTTCGTTGCGACGGGGCGCGATAAGAATGCCCCGGGGCGAAGCCGGCTCTATATTTTCGTAGCCATACATTCTGCCGATTTCCTCTATAAGATCTTCGGCTATGTTGATATCCAGCCTATGCGAAGGAACAATAACCTGAAATTTTGCCCCAAGGTCCCTGAATCTAAATCCCTTGGCAAACGATGGCAGAGCAAACCCCAACGACTCCAAAATTTGCTCAATTTTCTTTTTTGATAAATCCGTGCCAAGCAGACTATTTGCGTAGACAACATCAATTTCGATCTTCTTAGGTTTTGCGGGATTTGGATAGATATCAATTTTTTGCGCGATCTTTGCCTTGGGGTTTGTTTCGTAAAGTATGGCCATAGCCCGCTCAAGGGCCAGCGGCGGAAAATTTTGATCAAAACCATGCGTATATCGGACCGAGGCATCTGTCTTTATGCCCAGCTTTTTCGTTGCTCTCTGGATGTAAGACGGATTGAAAATCGCCGCTTGAAAAATTATTGTCTCGGTATTTTTATCAATTTGAGTATTTGCGCCGCCTTTTATGCCGGCAAGGTCAATTATTCTTTCGGAATCCTCGATAACAATAGCATCACTGCCCAAGTCATGTGTTGCCCCCTCGAGCGTCCCCAGCTTCTCGCCTTTTTTAGATAAACGGACAGTCATCCTTGCGCCCCTTATCTTCCCAAAATCAAACGCGTGCAAGGGCTGGCCAAGCTCCCACATAATATAGTTTGTAATGTCCACGACGTTATTAATGGATTTTTGTTCCATAGAATCCAGCCGCTCCTTGATCCAGCCCGGCGACTCGGTAATTTTAATTCCTTCTATTACATAAGCGCTGTACCTCGGGCATAATTCTTGATTTTCAATATTAACCTTCAGCGGTTTTTTTCCGGTTGATTTTGCATTCTTGATTGTGGTTTTTAATTTTCCATTTTCTATTTTAAATTTCAGCAGGGCCGCGCATTCACGCGCAAGTCCATAATAACTTAGGCAGTCATGCGCTCTGTTTGGCAGAATATCTATATCTAAAATATAATCATCGCCCCTCTCGGAAACATCTTCTACCTCAAAACTGCGCATAGTCAAAAGCTCCGCCAATTCCTGCGGATTTGGCAATGATTTTGCGAAAAAAGATTGTAGCCAGTTGTAGCTAAATTTCATGTTAGAACTGCCTTAAAAATCTCAAGTTTCCACTACAGAATAGCCGTATATCATCTATCTTGTATTTCATCATCGCAATTCTATCCAGGCCAATTCCGAAGGCAAAGCCCTGCCATCCGTCAGCTGGCGGAGCGGGGTTATAACCGGCTGCCTTAAAAACATTGGGGTGCACCATTCCCGCGCCAAGCATCTCCATCCAGCCCTTTGGGCCATGCATATCCACCTCAAAACCCGGCTCCACAAACGGGAAATAACTCGGCCTAAGTCGAGTTTTGACATCTTCGCCAAACATTTTTTTTAGAAACTCGTTTATTACCGCTTTGAAACTCGCAACACTTATATCCTTATCTACCATCAAGCCCTCGAGTTGATAAAACTGTATATCATGAGAGGCGTCTGATGCCTCGTGGCGAAATGTCCGCCCGGGCGCGATAATCCGAAACGGCGGCTGATGGGTTTCCATGTATCTAACCTGCACCGGGCTTGTGTGGGTCCTCAGTAGTAACTTTTGACTTTTGACTTTTGACTTTTGACTTTCTGGCGAAAGCCAGAACGTATCCCACATGTCTCTGGCGGGATGATCTGCGGGAATATTCAGAGCGTCAAAATTATACCACTCTGTCTCGACCTCCGGACCCTCAACAATTTCAAAACCCAGCGAGGTAAAAATTTCATTCGCTTTATTTTGAATTTGCGTTACGGGATGCAAGTGTCCTCTTTCCGTTTTTTGCCCCGGAGCAGTGACATCGAGCCATTCTCCCTGTGTGGCCTTTTTGACTTCAGAAACTTTAAGCTCTTCTGATTTTTTCAAAACCTCCTCCTCTATTTCTCTTTTCAGGGCCTGTAATTCCGGAGCCTTCGTTTTTCTTTCATCTTCGGAAAGTTTACTCACCCCCCTCAACGCGATACTAACTTCCCCCTTTCTCCCAAGATACTTTTTGTACACAAAATCTAATTCTTTTAGATTCTGCGAGGAATTTATTTCCTTTTTTATTGTTTCATTTCGCATATTTTACGCCCATCGCCTCCACGGCCACAATCACTAAAAATACCGCGATGGCATTTACTATATTAAGGGCAGAAAATGTCTCGAGTAAAATTAAGGCGATAGAAAGCAGAGAAAGAAGAAACCCCCTTCGGAACGCCGTTCCAAAGGGCATTGCCCTGGATAACGCTTTTGAAATCCAAATATTTAATAGTGTAAACAGCCCGACCAACGAAAAAAGTAAAGTTACAAAAAATAACAATCTGATAAAGAACGGGGAGGTATTTGGATCCGCTCCCAAAAGAATCGCTCCTAGCGAAATTCCCGAAAGCAAGGTAAACGCAAACAACAACGCAGTGTACATATCCTGTAATGACCTTGCGAATTATCTGTTCCGATTACTATCGGAACAGATATAAAATCTAAATACAAGGTCTTTCTACTATACTCCGTAATGACTTACTCAATTATTTTTGCAAAAATAATTGAGTCATCGCAAGGTCATTACGGGACATAACTACATTATATATCATCGCCAATGCAATTCAAGGCAAAACCAACAAAAAATGGCTTTTGGTTAAGCCATTTACTTCTATTCCCCTTTCAAGTACCAAACATTAGCGTTGTTAAAGTCTTCTGGCACAAACTTTCGGTACACATCGTGTCCATCTCGGGCAAGCTTGTCAAAATAACCCGTAAACCAGTGATTAAGAGGTACTCCGACTTTTTCTGATTCCCGAATGTCATCCCAACTTTCGATGCCGCCAGTTCGTATAACATAAAATTCCAGCGAAGGCGGACCTGCCCTAAGATATTCCACCGCGCGAGCGCAAAGCGCAAGAGAGCTTTCTTTAAGGAGCGCGCCGCTTACCCCGCCGCCGAATGTTTGCGTGAAAAAATCGTAAAGCTTTCGTTCGCTCTCGTGAACCATCGACCTTAAATCCGCGTAGGCGGTTGAAGTGTTGCCGAAATTCACGCCGTCAAACCCAAGCGTAAAGAGTAGATCCAAAAGCGCTGGAACCTGCGTAAGTTCCGTATCATTAGAAAATTTGACGATGACAGGTATTCGCCGCGAACGCTTGTCTAAATAATGTTCTTTGACATAACGCAACCGGTTGGCTAGATCGTCATCCTGGGGCTTTCCATGCGCGGTATTGGGACAACTCTCGTTGATTTCAAGAAAGTCAACGCCGGCTTCCTCGTAGAGATGCATTCCGTCCACAAGGGACATTAGTTTCTGCTCTCCCTGAAAATCAGGAGACCCCATGACACTCCAGCCAACCGGACATCCTGCTTCCCTCTGAAGACAAAAAGCTCTGTGCGCGTTCACTCCATCGCCGTCATTTGGAAGACCAAGCCAGTTTGACGCGCCGCGCGACCTTGGATAGGGAACAAACGGCAGAAAAATGCCGTCTTTTTCATTTCCCTTTCTTGCGTTCCATGTTCCTGTGCCGCCAATATACCCCGCCGCGCCTTGTCTCGCGACAAGCGAGTAGCATTCTCCGTTCTTAAACATTCCGGCAGAGTTCATGAGGGGCGAACGGAATCTTATTCCCCAGAGACGCCTGCTTAAAAATTCCGGAGGATTATATGGCTTTGCCACTTCTTCCTTGCTAAGTTCTGCCAAAAATTCATGCCGCTTAGTGGAATACAAGGAAACAACGTTCTTGGGCGGTAACTTTGTTATCAAAGGACGAAGCCGACGCTCCCATCGCGCAACATCAAGCACACCCATACTCTTCTCCCTCCTATAATATATTGACTAACCGTAGCGCGCTGAATAAACTCTACCAAAATCTTGACAAAAATGCAAACAGAAATAAAAAAGACGCGGAATGATCGCGTCCGCGTCTTGACAAATTGGCTTTTAGCCGTTGCTGATCTTTGGCGTCACCACAATCATATCGTTTGCGCCTACCCTATCGCTCATGTCGCACTTTCTGCCATTTTTCGTCACCGTGGAATTCGCCGGAGGATTGCTGCCGGCCCCTGCTGCTTCCAGCGCCTGCCGGACGGTCATCCCGTCCCGATATTCCGGATCTCCGCTGGTCTGAACCCCCAATACTCTGACATGCACTTTTCCCGCCATATTGTCACCTCCTTCTGGGTAATCTTAGAGAAGCCATAAAGATTTAGCTTCTCCTCTGTGGCAACGCTTTATGATGATAAATTTCCATCGCAAATGAGAGTCATCGTGGAAAGGTCAAAGGTAATCTCGTGACTATGCTTTTCTTTGCGTATCCACTTTTTCACTTGTAGAGAAATCAGTCCTCCCAACACCACTACGCCGTAAATTATGCTTTGGGCGGTGCAGGGCAATTCCGCGGCCTCTTCGTCTGGAAACAGGCTTTCTTCATACCTCTCTATGTCTTCGATCATACAAGGCCTTACGACATGCAACTGAAGAATCTCGCCCCCCATTCTTCCATCTATATATAAAGGAACTTCGACGTTATAGCGTACCGCTTCCCAGATGGACCTGCGGCTCGCCATGCTGTCAACACCCGAAATCACTATTCCGCTCAATGGCTGTCCATTAAATTTCTCCGCTATGGCGGATACATGACATTCGGCAAACTGAATAATGTTGTCCCTAACCGC
>CAYJWU010000029.1:0-11094 GCA_964374025.1 uncultured Candidatus Saccharibacteria bacterium | reverse complement strand
AGTTTAGCGTCTATTTTATATTCCTCAATAAATCTCTTTCTCTTTTGCTTCGGCAGTTCTGGATTAGAAATTAGAAATTTAAAATTAGAAATTTTTACTGGCGGTATATCCGGTTCCGGAAAATATCGATAGTCATGCGCTTCTTCTTTCGTGCGTTGTGAAAAAGTTTTTTGGCCATTCTCATCCCACCCCCTCGTCTCCTGCACAACCTTCCCGCCATTATCCAAAAGCTCGCTCTGCCGCTTTGTTTCATAAACGGCAGCTCTACCCACCGCGTTGAAAGAATTTAAATTTTTAACTTCAACTTTCGTTCCAAGTCCGCCAGCTGGCGGATTTGCCCCCGCAGGCGCTAAAGAAATATTAAGCTCTACGCGCATCTGCCCTTTTTCCATATTTGCGTCAGAGGCTCCCAAGTATCGCAAGATAAGCTGAAGCTCCTCCGCGAAACGCTGCGCTTCTTCCCCCGAATGCATATCCGGCTCTGTAACAAGCTCCATGAGCGGTACCCCGGCCCTATTAAAGTCAACCAGAGAGTAATCGGCGCCAACCGGATGTACTAGCCGCCCAGCGTCTTCTTCGAGGTGTATACGGGTTATTTTTACCCTTTTATCTTCGCTTATATTTAAGTGCCCTCCTTCGCAAAATGGCTTGTCATATTGGCTAATCTGATAACCCTTTGGCAAATCAGGGTAAAAGTAGTTTTTGCGGTCAAACTTAGAAAATTCCGCGATCTTGCAACCTAGCGCGCGACCAACTTGTATTACTTTTTTTATCGCTTCTTTATTGGGCACCGGCAAAGTCCCCGGGTGCCCCATACAAATCGGGCACACGTTTACATTCGGCCGCTTCTCATCGGGGCCATTCAATGACTTACAAAACATTTTTGTCTTGGTCTTCAACTCTGCGTGTATCTCTAGTCCGATTGTCGGAGTATAATTCGCCATATATTTCATCTTAACAAAAAGCCCCGCTTATTGCGAGGGCTTGATATATCCTAATTTCTCAAACCAATATCTCCATACCGGCTCGAGTTCAAGGTGCTGTATCTCTTCCCTTATGAACCATCCCCAGCCTTTTCCCGTCTTTGGGTCTACTATTGTCTCTTCTTCGCCAACCTTTACCTCTCCCAAGCAAAACGCTTTGAATACCCACCATCTATGGCCCGATCCTTCACTTCGGTGACAATTATTCCAAGGCACATCTTCTCGAGCTAACTGTTCCATGCCCACAACTTTGAGGCCGACTTCTTCGTCAAATTCCCTGATTAGAGTATCATGGACATTTTCGCCCTCCTCTACGTGGCCTGCAGGGCATGCCCAACCGTGAGGCGCGTAGCGTCGATAAATCATCAAAATCCGGCCATTATCTTCGCAAATTCCGCCTACTGATTTTCCGGAACAATATTCTCCCATGTTTCACCTCCTCAACTTAAAAGTGCGGCTAGTTCTTTTGGGTCCCTAACCACCTTATTTACCAAAACCTCCGCGCATACCTCGCGCACTGTTCCGTCCACCATCATCCGTTCGTCATACGCGCAGATAAACTTTTCTTTGCCTGCCGCGAAAAAAAGTTCTCCTAGTGTATTATGACCGATATAACCATCTCTGTTATAAATATAAACAACCTCTGTAGGGGCGATTTTCTTCCAAAGGTGGCTCAATACAAATCCGGGGACACTCTCCCTGTACCCATCTTCCTTAAGACGTTCGACTTCTTCTTTTTGCACCATTTCGTCCGAGAGTCTGCGAAAATCGGGTTCCAGAACTATCCCGACGTTAAAATCCTTGAGCTTTCCCGAAAACTCCTCGAGGTCTTTGCGAAAACGCATAGAACTACAGATAACGATGCTTCTCATGACACGCATATAGTATCACTCCCGCCCCAAAAAGGCAATAAAAAGTCGTCTCCTTGAGACGACGTGGCTATTTCCAATCCTGGATTATTGCTTGGAGGGCCTGCCAGCTTATCCCGAAAATGTCCGCGCCGGCCTCATGAAGCATAAGAACATCGTCTTGTGTCCGTATGCCCCCGGCGGCCTTAATCTTTAAATACGGGAATGCTTCGCGCACAAGACGCACATGACGCGCTTTCTCGGGGATCGCTACTTTTGGATCGCGGCCGGTAGAAGTTTTCCAGCAAAACGCGCCTGAACGCTGAACAATTTCGGCCGATTTGAGAATCTTTTCATCTGATAAATAACCTGTCTCCACGATAACTTTTACTTTGAGAACATTTTCTCCCAGTATGTTATATCCTATGGAATTGATCTCAACTAAATCCTCTTCCACGTCAGAATATGCTCCCGAAAGAAAAAATCCAATGGGCATAACGACATCGCATTCGCTAGCAATAACCCTTAATCCTTTAACAATACTAACTCGAGACTCTGTATCTAGTGAACCGTCAGGGAAATCAACGACCACGCATGTTTTTATACTATGTGGATGCATCGCGTGCACGCCCTGCCATGTTGCGATTCCCATTTTGCATATGTGGAGGAATCCTGATGGCACGCACACTGCTCGACATTTCCACTCACATGCCTCGCGAGTCATGTTCCTATAATCTTCCACTGTCGCGTTTGCCTCTAAAAGCGTGCAATCAACTTTGGATAAAAATGTATTCAGATTCATTGCCGAACACCTCCTATTCATGATAAAAATGTACTATGAGGCGATTATATGGAAAAAATCACTACATTGCAATAGCCGGCGTCATGGGTTCCGGCAAAACAACCGCGGCAAAAATTCTGAAGAAGGAGCTCGGACTGCCGCTTTTTGAAGAAAAACCCGAGGAAAATCCGTTTTTGGAATTGTTCTACAAAGACATGGGGCGCTGGGGGCTTCACTCCCAGCTATCTTTTGATCTGATAAAAATCCGCCAAAACATTCGGGCGCAAACTATGCTCTCGCGCACGAGCGTGATACACGATGGCCCGTTGGGGCAAAATAAAATCTATAACGAAACCAACCGGAAATTAGGCAACATAAAAGAAAACGAATACAAACTAATCTCAAGTATTGTAAGATTGTATGAGCCGCACACCATTCTTCCAGACCCGCTGATATTTCTCGACGCGCCGCTAGATCTTATACTGCAAAGAGTCGCGGGGCGGGCAAGGGATTATGAGCAGGAAGTCCCGCGCGATTACATTGCTACACTCCTCGAATTTCAAAAGAAGTGGATCGCAAAATATCCGAAGGACAAAAAAATAGTAATTCCAATGAACAAAATTGACCTAAAAGAAAAAAGGCACCGTGATGCCTTTGTCGAGCTGATCCGCAGTCGTCTCTAACTTATAAAACTCGTAAAGTCCACCGATGACAAATCCTTTATGGAGCGAAGGGTCAAAACTCTGTCATCTTCTATCGGGGGCGGAATGTATATATCCGCGCCTTTTTTATTTTGAAACACCGGAGATGAAGAAGCATGCGGTATGTATATTCCCCGCCACAATGGGGAAATCTCAAGCGCGGGGCGGATGTCGCTCTCGCCATTGCCTATCGCGCAAAACTTTGCGCGGTGAAATGCTTTATCGTAATCGCTCACATCAATAAAGTCCTGCTTTGTCTTCCTGCCCGAAACCGTTTTTATTCTGCTGAAAAATCTGTCAACGCCAAGGTATTTGCTCCTATCCCGCCACACCTTGGAGTCGTAGCTTGTAAGAAGGCATAGCGTAAACCTGCCGTCCGCTATTAGCTCTTCTAGTACATCTTCCGCGCCCTCAACCCATTTTAGATCGTAAAAATCAAATGGCTGATCCCCTATTTCAAAAATTCGTTTTTCATGCTCTTTCTGTTTATCCAAAATTTCCGCCATCCGTCGCGGGCTTGCTTTGTTCTTAAAGTATTCAAGAAGCTCATGGTACGTCTTTAACATCGCGGTAAATACTCGCCCGCGCTCTATGCCCCATACGGGGAAAAGTCCGTGGTCAATCTCAAAGTGTCGAGGAGATACAAGACTAAAGCTCGGCATCAAATCCCCAAACTCTTTATAAAGAAAAGCAAAGAAATCCGCTCTTGCTTTTGAATACTGCCATTCATTCATCCAAAGAGTGTCGTCGCCGTCGAAAACAAGAACAATATTCATATCGCCACACCTCGTAATTTTTAAAGTACGATTTTTTTAATTGCCGCAAATACGCTGTCCACGGAACGCTCTCCGTCAACAATATGCATACTGCTATTCATTTTCGCAAGCTTGTGATAATTTGTCAAAACTTTTTTTAGGGTCTCTCGCTTCTCATAAAGCTCGAGGTGGCCCCTTGTCTTTTTCATTCGTCTCATGCAAAAATTCGCGGAAACGTCCAGCAGAATAGTAACATCCGGCTCAAAAAAGGTTTCGTTCATCACGACAAGGCAGTTCCAAAGGCCGGGCCTTTCCGCCGCGCCATAGGCAATAGTGGAAAAGGCGTATCTATCGGTAATTACAGTATGTCCCTTTTCAAGTTCGGGTATAATTTCATGCTCAAGGTGATGCGCGCGATCGGCAACAAAAAGCGCCTGCATCAGAAAAGGACCGTGCAGGGGGCCATGGCTCCATCTTCCCCTAAGCGCTTCTCTGATAAAACTGCCAAATACGCCCGTACTCGGCTCTTTTGTCACATGCACGGCTGGGTACCGCTTGGGGTCCTTCTTGTGAAGCCGCTCAAGGTACTTTGCGAGCTTTGCCGTCTGCGTGGACTGCCCCGAGCCGTCTGGACCCTCAAAGGCGATAAATTTTCCCGGGTAAGGGTTTTTCTGCATATTTATTTTACTACATCATACTCCAGCAAAACCGTCTCCTCCCCCAGTTTCTGCATGGATACTAATTTGAGTTTTCTTGCGTCAAATTTTTTATTAAAAAGCGTCATGCCTGCGCCGAAAACAACCGGCTCGATTGTTATATAAAGCTTGTCAACAAGGCCCGCTTCCATAAACATCGTATAAATCGTGCTGCCGCCGCATATAGCAACCTCTTTATAGCCCCTTTTTTCCAAGTCCTTGATTAAATCCGCGGGCGCCGACTGCGTCACTTCTGCCCCCTCAATAACCGTATCAGGGTTTGCATAGACAATGTTGAGCCGCCCCGGCAAGGGCCTTCCTATCGTCTTATAAGTATTGTATCCCAAAACTATGACACCGGCTTCTTTTGTGCGCTCGCTAAAAAATTTCTTATCCTCCTTGCTTGTCCAGTCGGTAGAAACTTGATCTGTGCCTTCGGCAATAAGGCCATCGGCCGTAAGTACCGCGATAATAAATGTTTTCATAAGTTATTTGTTGTCGAATACTGCCTTAACAACCTCTCCTTTAACTTATACGTATTTCCGTGAGTTAAAAGTCCTAAGTAGGAGCTAAAACTTTCTTCACTCGGCCCCTCCTCTATTCTTTTCATCATACGTCGCCTTGTCGCAGTCCGCAACACCCTGTGGTCGGGAAAATGCACCCAGCCAAGAAAATCAACTCCGGAGGCCAGAGTTTTTATATAAAGTTTATCGGGATGTAAGGTCAACCTTAACTCGCTCATCAAAAAACTGCTGATATTGGGGATCTGTCTCTCCAAACAATCACGTTCTTGCGAGAAGAAAACAAAATCGTCCGCATACCTAACATAGTATTTCTCTTTTAGTTCGTGTTTTACAAACCCATCAAACTCGTTCATGTATATATTAACGAAAAGCTGGGATGTCAGATTGCCCAAAGGCAAGCCAACCCCCGTCCTTTTGCCATGAAAACTGTTTATCACTTCGTAGAGAAGCCATAGTATATCGGCATCCTGTATATGTTGCTGTAAAGTTTTTAGAAAAATCCCGTGGTCAATATTTTCAAAAAACTTCTTAATATCACATTTTAAAACCCAGCAAGTTCTTGTGTTGTTTTTACTTGTTGCATATGCAAACGACCTAAACCTATTGAGGGCCTTGTGCGTACCTTTGGCGTTTCTACATGAAAAAGAATCTGCTATGAAAGTTTTATCAAAGAAGGGATATAATATACGATAAATCGCATGATGCAAAAGGCGGTCACGAACGCTTGCTTTATGGATTCGCCTTGGCTTGGGATCGCAAATGTTGAACGCTTGATATGCGCCGTGTTTATAGGTATGATTCAAAAGATCGCGATGAAGTTCAAGAATATTGCCCATCAGACGAAAAGAAAATTCCTGCACATCTCTCTTTTTTCTTTTGCCGTTCAAAAATTCTCTCCAAGCGCGTAAGAGATTATCAACACTAATAATATCTTCAAATTTATGAACCAATTGAATTTTCATAATAATTTCAGTAAAGCCTCACCCCCCCCCCCGTTAGAAATCTATCCATAATACAAAAATTAATCGGGGCATACAAATTGTGGCACGAATTTTTGCCCCACTTTCATAAAACATCGCGGTATACTTTGGGTTCAAGAGTCGATTCCCTATTTTTGGAAATAGCCGAACTGATTTTTACGGCCAGTTACTTAAGCAAGCAGCAAAAGTTGCCCTTCCTGCAGCAAGCATCTGCGAAGCTGGACTTGATTAAATTTTTTCTTCAAATATCCTGGGAAATAAAAGCTTTGGATAATAAAAAATATATACTCCTGTCTGAAAGATTAGATGAGATAGGTAAAATGCTTGGGGGATGGATGAGGCAGTTTACAAAAGAAAACCCCGCCAATGGCAGGGAAAAATAAAGAGAGTTTCGGACAAACGCGAAGCGATAGTTGCGATTCCAGCGATTGTCGAACCAGTTCAGATTGAGCTTCCGGTTGCCGGCGTTGCTCCCAAGATAGAGCACGTTCGGGTTGCCATTCGCGTCAAGCCATGTGCAGCATATCGTCTGTGCCACCACCCCTCGAATACTCTTGGGGTTGAATCGAATTTGGGATCACAATAAATTTAATCCCTTAATATGCTGCACCAAGTATCTTCATTTTTTAGAGATTAAAGATGGCTCTGGCACAAAGCGTACCCGGTGCCATTCTGCATACAATAACCCCGGAATTCGGCAGTCCACAATCGTAACCATGGACTGATTAGCCTAGTATCCAAATTTATTTTACTACATTTTTAAAAATATGAAACCCCTCTCCGACCGTGGTCGGAGAGGGGTTTTTCTAAGGGTCCAAAAACCCAAAGAAATTTTAGGAGCCCGAGGCCCCAAGTGCTACTTGCGGACAAACGCGAAGCGACCGTCGCGACGCCAGCGACCGTCGAACCAGCCCAGAAAGAGCTCCCGGCTGCCGGCGTCGCCCCCAAGATAGAGCACGTCCGGGCCGCCATACGCGTCAAGCCATGGTTCATGCAAGAAAACCACAGGCCCCTCGCGCTGAACCTCGGGGTGCTCCACGCCGAAGTAGAGGGCATCCTCGTACACTGGGCGCTGGAGGTCAAGCTTTTTGGCCTCGGCTATCGCTTCCTCCGAGGTAATATCGCGATCAAACTCAAGGATCACGATCTCGGCAGCTCCCTGCCTTGGCCGGACCGGGAAGTCTTGAGAAGTGATATTTGGATTGACATAATTATATTTGCCATCCCGTACCAGCTCCTCGGTTGTCCGACCATCTCCGATCTTGGTGAGGCGGAAAGCGTTCTTCGCAGTTCGGATCAGCTCGGCTATGGCATCAGCGATCTTGCCCATTGCCAATTTAGGCCGCGGCCTGGAAGTCACAAGTGCGTGAATATCTTCGTTTGTACAGTCACGCGCTTGCAGTTCCTCCACCAGCCGATCTACGAACCCCGCAATCCACCCTGCTCCGCTCACAACTGCCGACTTGTCTCCTATTGCCATTTCGCTGCCTCCTTTTTTATATTCGCCCCTCACCCCGCAGCATGGGGCCCCAGGCGTGCTGCTTAGTTTTGCAGCCCGAAATTCATAAGTACAAAAATACGAATTCTGAGCTACGCCTAAGTAATCGATTTTATACTGCCATTATACCGCGAATCTAACTATTTGTCATACCCCCTGCGCCATCGTCAGCAGTAAGCACCGCGATGATGAATGTAATCATATGAGCTAAAAGCTGAACTACACCGCCATAGGCGCTTTAATTGAGGGATGCGATTGGTAATCAATAAGCGCAATGTCGTCCATTTTAAAATCGTCTATATTTTTTATCTCAGGATTGAGTTTGAGTTTCGGCAACGGGTAGGGCTCCCGCGAAATCTGCTCTTTCACCTGCTCAAAATGATTATGATATATATGAGCGTCTCCGAGCGTATGCACAAATTCGCCCGGTTCAAGGCCAGTAACTTGCGCGACCATATGCAAAAATAGTGAGTAAGAAGCTATGTTAAATGGCACTCCCAAAAACATATCACAGCTTCTTTGGTACATTTGTACTGAGAGCTTCCCACCCGCAACAAAAAACTGATAAAAACTATGGCATGGCGGGAGGGCCATCTGGTCTATTTCTCCCGGATTCCAGGCGCTCACAATCAGACGACGGTCATGGGGATTTTTCTTGATACGGTCTATTATTTCGCGCAGCTGGTCTATGACTCGCCCGTCAGAAGTTTGCCACTTTCTCCACTGCACCCCATAAACCCTGCCAAGATCCCCCTCAAACTTTGCTTTCGGCTTCCAGTAGTCAGCTTCTGCATTTGCATCCCAAATATGGCATCCGAGTTTCTGCAGCTCTTTCACATCCGAACTTCCGCTTATAAACCACAAAAGCTCCGCTTTCATTGAATTAAACGCGAGTTTTTTTGTGGTCATCGCGGGGAAGCCATCCGCCATATTATATCTAAACTGCATCCCAAACACGCCCCGCGTGTCAATGCCGGTACGCGTGGGCTTGTCCACCCCTTTGTCAATTATGTATTTTAGGGCATCTAGATATTGCTTCATTGTCTAAAACATAGCACTTTCAATATCCGGGCTGTTGCCATAATACTTTTGCAGAATACTAACTATATCCGCGGAGGGAATCTGGCGCAGTTTTATACCTGCTTGAGCCGCGAAATGTTTTGACGCTTGATATTTCTCTTTATGACCATTATATTCCTCTTCATATACAACCTCCGCGATCCTTGCGCTAATAATTGCCTTCATGCAGTCAATGCATGGCAAATACTGGGTGTACAGACTTCCGCCCTCAACATTCCTTGAGTCCTGCAAAACGGCATTATGCTCGGAATGCACAACTCTCCTGCACGATGACCCCTCTTCCTCAAAATTAAGGCACCCCACTTCAGTACAGTGAGGATGCCCGGGAGGGGCGCCGTTGAATCCCGAAGTAATAATCCTTCTATTTTTTACGATAACCGTACCGACGCGCAATTTGGGGCATGTCGCCATTGTCGCAATAAGTTTCGCCGCCATCATAAAGTACTCGTCCCAGGAAGGCCGAGGTATAAGGTATGGGGTATGAGGTATGGGGTTCCATGTCCCGTGTTTTGTACCGTCTATCCCATCGCCACTGCTTCCAAACCTCCCCTCTCCTCTGTCCGTTTCATCAACAACTTCACTTTCCTCAATCTCCGCGCTCGCTATGGGTTTTATCACGAGTTGGGCAACTTTTGATCCCTTATCCACTTTGTACATTTCCTTGCCTAGATTCGTCAAAACAACCAATAACTCCCCCCTATAATTTGAGTCAATCACCCCCGCCATGGTCTTGAGGTGGTGTTTTGCCGCAAGGCCACTCTTATCCCACACAAAACCCGCATGCCCCCGAGGTATCGCGAATTTCAGACCGGTTCTTATGGTAACTTTTTCCCCCGAGGGAATTTCTGTTTCTTCCAACGAAAAAAGATCCATCCCGGCATCGCCATCATACGCGTATAATGGCAACTTTGCGGATGGATCTAATTTTTGTACTTTGAGTTTCATATCTATTCAGTATATCAAATACTTCAAGAATTTGAAAAGCCCCACCTCTCAAAGATGGGGCTATAAACTATCGGCGAGTATGATTTCTTTCTTACGTTAAGGCGAGGGCCTGAAGACGAAAATGACCTTTGTAAAACGGCCACTCTTGTAATCGATCGCTAGTCGTAGCCGCGAACAATATTTTCGCTTTTGCAGAATGGGCAACGATCTTTTAACGAATCACATAAGTCCGTCCAGAAACGCCCACAAGACCTACATTCGCACAACACCGCGTAGGAGTGCTTCTTCTGCTCGTTCTTGCTTGCCATTGATTTCCTCCGTTTCCCTAGATTCTCATTTGAATCCGAACACTCGACGTCTTTTTTAAGCGCGACATCTACGCTTTTTCTTTTATCCCTCACCTCCCTTAGGGCTTCCATTCTATCATACCGCCATTTCTTGTGTTCGGATTGAGCCCTGCGAGTGCCGCCTAGTATCCAAATTTATTTTACTACATTTTTAAAAATATGAAACCCCTCTCCGACCGTGGTCGGAGAGGGGTTTTTCTAAGGGTCCAAAAACCCAAAGAAATTTTAGGAGCCCGAGGCCCCAAGTGCTACTTGCGGACAAACGCGAAGCGACCGTCGCGACGCCAGCGACCGTCGAACCAGCCCAGAAAGAGCTCCCGGCTGCCGGCGTCGCCCCCAAGATAGAGCACGTCCGGGCCGCCATACGCGTCAAGCCATGGTTCATGCAAGAAAACCACAGGCCCCTCGCGCTGAACCTCGGGGTGCTCCACGCCGAAGTAGAGGGCATCCTCGTACACTGGGCGCTGGAGGTCAAGCTTTTTGGCCTCGGCTATCGCTTCCTCCGAGGTAATATCGCGATCAAACTCAAGGATCACGATCTCGGCAGCTCCCTGCCTTGGCCGGACCGGGAAGTCTTGAGAAGTGATATTTGGATTGACATAATTATATTTGCCATCCCGTACCAGCTCCTCGGTTGTCCGACCATCTCCGATCTTGGTGAGGCGGAAAGCGTTCTTCGCAGTTCGGATCAGCTCGGCTATGGCATCAGCGATCTTGCCCATTGCCAATTTAGGCCGCGGCCTGGAAGTCACAAGTGCGTGAATATCTTCGTTTGTACAGTCACGCGCTTGCAGTTCCTCCACCAGCCGATCTACGAACCCCGCAATCCACCCTGCTCCGCTCACAACTGCCGACTTGTCTCCTATTGCCATTTCGCTGCCTCCTTTTTTATATTCGCCCCTCACCCCGCAGCATGGGGCCCCAGGCGTGCTGCTTAGTTTTGCAGCCCGAAATTCA
>CAYJWU010000028.1:0-11103 GCA_964374025.1 uncultured Candidatus Saccharibacteria bacterium | reverse complement strand
CCATGCAATCTCCATTTCCTGCGTCGCCTGATGCGGCGTTTTGTATTTTAGGCGCAGATACGAAGCGAGCCCCGGAAGATCATCTTCGCTTTCGGGTACAAAGCCGGCCTTCTCCATGATAAGAGCGATGGGAGTATTGTAGCACTTAGAAAATTCTACAAGGCCATGGGCGCTTATGGTCTGGAAAGTATTCCCGGATTCCATTTTTGATATGTAGCTTGGAGTGAGATTTGTGCGCCGCGCGACCTCATGCATGGAAAGCCCAAGGTCAGTACGGATTCTCCGCAGATACTCCGCAAGATGCAGCATTTCTTTAGGGATACGATTTTTTGTTTTCATAGGGTGTGGCGGGTACCGACTGGTACCCGCCTACAGGATGCCGACTGGCATCCTGTGGATAACTTTGTGGATAAAGCCCTTTTTTCGACCATTTATCGATAATTTTAGACTAGCGCGGTATATCAGTTTGGAAACAGTTAGTTTCTGATAGTATTATATCATTTTGCGCAAGGATACTTATCCACAGGTGTCCTTGCGGCTTTCTATAGCCGTTTTTACTTAGCAGGGTTGTTTTTGTTTTACTTCCGAAACAATTTGTGTGATTTTAGATACAGTTTTATTTTGCTACGCAACGCTTTGTTTCCTAAAAGCAACATAGAATACTTGACAGGGTTTTCGTTTGCTTGATATCATGTGAGTGTAAGTGAGGAAAGTACCTTTATCCCCCCATATTTCCTGCCGATCCGCCAGTTGGCGGATCGGCAGGATAAAAAAGAGCATCAAAACGGCGATAGGAGCTTTAAGGGTTGCTTAATTACTACTCGTAGTATAACAATGGCCCTTAGAGTTGCCCTCTTTTGGTCATCACATAATTTTTGTGGTTCACGAAAAGAGTCGGCCCGCCTGCCAAGCAAGCCAGCTTGCTGGCGTTGCGGGCAGGCCTAAAATTCAGGTGCTCTTTTTTATTTGTTTTTACTCCTCGCTGCAGCTCGTCGCTTAGACGCTGATAAGTGCTGATACAAGCGGATTAATGCTGATAACTATCCGCATAAATCAGCTCTAATCCGCATAATTCAGCGTCTGCTCCGAACGATAGTGAGGAGCAATTATGTTCTACCTACCCAACAACACATACAAAAATATTTCATCTATTGATTTGCGATACGATGCTCTTTTGGGCGAACTTGTATTCCAAAGCAAAGAGGTTCAAAAACTGCGCGAGCAGGCGGCTTCCTTTAATGAGCGCGAGAGCGGAATCGCGAAAGAAAAACTGCGCAAGTTACTTGGAGCAATAATGCGTTTTAGGGGGCAAGCCCGCCTGCCCGTCGGGCAGGCCATATATGCTTAGTCCATTCATTAAATCCAAAACAACTGATCTTGTTATAATGGTCGTCCTTGCAATTTTTGTTGCGTTCTTGTGGCTAGATTTGCGTGTAATCCGGGAAGAACTAGGCGCTATGCAGGGCGAAAGAGACCTCCTTACGCTAAAGGTTAATGAGCTTAAGCTCGGAACACATGGCCCTTTTCAAGCAAAAAGACAATGAAATTTATGAGAAAGCGCTCGGTTGGTTTTGGGTAGTTCTTTTTATAAGCGCAGTTCTTTATTTGCGATGGCTCCTTGTGGATATGCATACCCAGACCGCGCGATTGAGCGAGGAAAGAGAGCGTTTTCGTTATGAAATTCAGGATATTCAAAAAGAGAATACAAAATTTTACGAAGAGCTTCGGGCATCGATTGACAAATCACTGCGGAATATCAGATAAAGACGGGCAAGGGCTTCTTTTTGTTGGAAGGGCCCATGACGTGGCAAGCGAGCTTGAAAAACTCAAAACCAAATTCCGCGTGATTTATTTATGAAAAAGTTTACAAAAACTGCCCCCAGGGAGACAGATTTTTTTGTTTGTGCTATAGTCAGAATTAATTGTCGCTAAAAGGTCGCAGGTGAAGTAATTAATCTTAAGTATCAATTTATGACAGAATTTACCGCGTTATTCGGCACCGTTCAGGTGCAAGTCATCGCGGCATTGGTATTCATTGATCTTGTACTGGCGGTTTTGGCTGCTGTATTCAAAAAAGAATTTAGTTTGCGGAAACTCGGCAACTTTATGCATGGCTCGGTTATAAAGTACATCTTCGGCTTCGCCGTGATTGAGCTTGTTGCTCAAGCGGTGCCTGCCTTCGGCTTTCTTGTGCCTGTGGTGTTTATCCTTATAGTTATCTCATTGGGCTCGTCAGTTTTGAGAAATTCGGGAAAGTTTGGGATACCATTGCCTAAGATGTTGCAATAGATTTCGCTGCGTATAAAAAAAATCCCTCGGCTATAGCCGGGGGATTTTGGTTTTTTAGTTTGTACCCTTTCGTTCGTTGAGCCACTGGCCAACCGAATCGCGGTTATGTGCAAGCCAGGCGATATTCATATCTACTCGTTCAAGTGCTTGGCTAAGCGCCATGCTGGCCTCGGGGACCGGATGTTCCGCAAAGAATTGCTCGACTTCCGCCTTTACTTCTTCGCTCCTAAAGCCAGACACAGTGCCTTCTATAATCCTGCCCAGCATAAACATGCTGTGCTCGTATCTTCTATGGAGTTCTTCCCAGTTATCTTTGACGAATTGCCATGCGAGGTCTCTGCCCCTATGATTATTTGCGACAGATATTATCACAAACCCCGCATTCTCTAGACGTACTTCACTCGAGAGGGCCAGCTTGAGGGTCTTGGTAAGAAGAGTTTTATTCCTGAAGAGCCCCATGGCTTTGAGGTACGCCATTTGTTCCTCCTTGATATCTGTGCCTCGATATAGTTTTAGCAGGGCTTCGTAAGTTGCCTTGCCGCCGTTTTGCGCGGATGTGTTGCATACCACTTGTCTTAGATTGGGGTCAAGGGATTTTTTATCCAGGCATAGCATCGCGAAGCGCTGCCTTGCCTCTTCTATTGTCTCCGCGTCTTTGCAGCGCGCGAGCATGCCAAGGGCAAGGGATCGCAGGAGTGGGTCAAGTTCCCCTTCGCCTGCTTTTAGATCCCAACCCATCTTTTGAGCGAGGGGTGTCCAGACATCCTTTGCAAGTTCGCGAAGTTTCCCGTAATAGGGCTCGTCTGTAAGTAAGTCCATCACTTCGGAAAGTCCGCTTGCAATCTCTGACCAGACGGCGTATTCGCTCTCATTGGCGAAGCGTTGTACAAGCTCCAGATACTGCGGCGCTTGGACCATTCCCGCCCTTTGCAGGGCATAGGCGTCGTTCACGAGGCCCATCCTATCAAGCGTTGGAAGTTCGCCTCGCTGTATCGCGGAGTAAAGGTCCTCTTGCATCTTTTGGGCGTACTTTACCCTGAAGAAACCGGTTTGTCCGGAGTTGACTTTTATCCACGGAGTGCGATCAGACGCGGCCATGAGGATTTTTCGTTCGGGCTCTTTAAGAAGTACTTTAGCCGCGTCTGCGCCGCGGCGTACGCTAATATTGAGCGGCACAGTCCATAGCTCTTTGCTTTCGGGGTGCTCGGAATTATATAAGAAACGTTTTTGGATTAACTCCAGGCCGCATAGAGCTTCGTGATGGAATCTGCTGACTTCAATAACGGGGTATCCGGTTTGCTTTGTCCAGGTATCCATAATTTTGCCGACCGGTTTTCCCGAGACCGCTTCAAGCGCGCCCCAGAGATCGTGTGTTTCCGCGTTCTTATACTGATGCGCAAGGAGGTATTGTTTTACTCCTTCACGAAACGGGTCCTCCCCCAAAAAGTCCTCAAGCATCCGCAATACAGCCGCGCCCTTTGAGTAGCTTATCGCATCAAAGATCTGCCCGATTTCCTTCGGGTCTTGTATGTCTGCTTCTATGGGGTGGCTCGTTGCCAGGCCGTCAAGAGAAAGGCCCTTGGCAGTATCCTCGGTATAAAAGCGATCCCATACTTTCCATTCGGGGAAAAGGCGAGCCACGGCCTTGTTGCCCATGAAAGTAGCGAACGATTCATTTAGCCAAAGGTCATTCCACCATTTTATTGTCACAAGGTTGCCGAACCATTGATGCGCAAGTTCGTGAGCAATGATAGACGCGACACGTTGTTTCGCCGCGCTAGAGGAGCGATCTTGATCAAAAAGGAGCGCTACTTCCCGGAAGGTTATAAGCCCCCAGTTTTCCATTGCTCCCGGCTCAAAGTCGGGTATTGCTGCCATATACAGCTTTGGGAGAGGATAGGGGATGCTAAAATAATCTTCAAAGTATTCGAGTACCCTTACCCCCACGTCAAGCGCGAAAGCGCACTGGTCTTTCTTGCCCGGAGTCGCAAAGACACGAACAAGTGTTCCGTTCTTTGTTTTGCTTTCAACCGATTCAAGATCGCCGACTACGAAGGCAAGCAGATATGTGGACATTTTGGGCGTTGTCTCAAACCGGACTGCTTTTAGACCACCACCTAGAGAAAATTCCTTACGCATTGGCATATTGGAAATTGCGGTACGATCTTCCGGCACGATTAGGGTCAGATTGAATATTGCTTTTTGCTCCGGCTCGTCAAAGCAGGGGAAAGCGCGGCGAGCGTCTATTGCTGCAAACTGGGTCGCTGCCATGTAGCGTTCTGTACCATCCGGCAAGGTGTACTTTGATCGGTAAAAGCCACAGAGGTTGTCGTTGAGCGTGCCGTCGAAAAGTACTTCAATGTGTGTGCGTTCCTCTTCGTAATCAAGATCAAGGGGATCGTCAAATTCAAAAGTCACAGTTTCCTTTTCGTTATCGCAGGTAATTTCATTTGCGTATGCTCTTTCTTTCCGGCCTTGGGTCACAGAGGTTGATTTTATATTCAGTTCCGCTGCGTTCATAACCAGAGAGGAAACTGGGCGCAGCACTTCAACTTCTATGTCTACATAACCCCCAAAGGTGAACTTTTCAAAGTCGGGGGCAAGGGTGATATTATACATTACCGGTCGCACATCTTGCGGCAATCTAAAACTTTCTTTTACGGCTCCCGGAAATCCTGCTTCCATCTCTGCCTCCCTCGCGAATATAGCTTTGTAAAAAAGCTACGGTAATTATATACAGAATATAGTATTTGTAAATAGTTTAAGCTACTATAGTATATATGCCAACTCTTACTTTTCACGGCGGCGCGCGGTCTGTAACGGGCGCGAATTACCTTATAGAAACAGGCAGCTCAAAGATTTTAGTTGATTGCGGACTTATTCAGGGCACGCGCCACGCGGAAAAACAAAACTACGAAAAATTCCCTTATGACCCCGTAAGCATAGGCGCGGTTTTGGTGACGCACGCGCATATTGATCACACGGGGCGTCTGCCGAAGCTCGTGAAAGACGGCTTCCGCGGAAAGATTTTTATGACGCGGCCCGCGAGAGATTTTGCCGAGATTATGCTTGCCGACTCTCAAGCGCTTATGGCAGATGAGGCAAAAAGCGAAAAAGAAAAGCCGCTTTATTCAAAAGAAGATGTCGCGCGAACCCTCGAATTTGTAGAAACAGCAGAATACGGCGAGGAGATAATAATAACAAAGGACATAAAATTTAGATTCCGCGACGCGGGACATATACTTGGTTCAGCCATAATAGAAGTGTGGGCTGACAACCAAAAAATTGTATTTTCCGGAGATCTTGGCAATCCGCCTGTGCCGCTCCTTCGGCCGACAGAATTTATTGATGAAGCGGATTATGTTGTGGTTGAATCAACATACGGCGACCGAGAACACGAAAAATTGGACGAGAGAAAGAATATGCTGGAGGACATCATAGAAGACACTTTCGTAAAAAGTGGGACATTGATGATTCCCTCATTCGCCATGGAGCGAACCCAGGAACTTTTGTATGAGTTAAATTCACTTGTTGAAAATAATCGAGTCCCGAGGATGCCTATTTTTATGGATAGTCCGCTTGCCATTGACGCGACAAAGATATACAAAAAATATCCCGAATACTACAACGAAAAAGCCATGTATCTTATAGAATCAGGAGATCAGTTGTTTCAGTTTCCCGGGTTAAAATTTACTTACACCACAGAGGAATCAAAAACTATAAATGATGTGCCGCCGCCAAAAATCATAATAGCGGGTTCGGGCATGTCAACCGGCGGAAGAATTCTTCACCACGAGAGAAGATACCTTTCCGATCCAAACAGTTTTATTTTGTTCATTGGATATCAGACGGCGGGGACCTTGGGCAGGAGAATAGCTGACGGTGCGAAAGACGTGAAAATTTTTGGGGAAACTGTGCCCGTGCGTTGTAGCGTGCGCGCTATCGGCGGATATTCCGCGCATGCCGATCAGCCGAAGTTGCGCGAGTGGGTGGAAAAAATAAAAGAAGGAGGAAAATTAAAGAAAACTTTTGTGGTTCAGGGCGAAGAAGGGCCGGCGCTTAGTTTTGTCCAGCTTCTGCGCGACCATCTTGGCATTGACGCTACATCTCCGATGGCAGGGGATATTGTAAAATTGTAGAGTTTTTGTATAATTAATTTCAATGAGCAATTCTGATTCGGGTGAAACTATCTATGGTGAGCAGAGTCGAACCATAGTCATCGCGCTCGGGGGATCAATAATCGTATCGCGAAACATCCAGGCGCATTTTTTAAAACAGTTCAGAAAGTTTATTTTGAAGTTCCTCAAGGAAGGAAAGAAGTTTGTTATTGTCGCTGGGGGAGGGAGGGTTGCCCGCGATTATCAAAATGCCGCGTCAAGCATTGTAAAGCTGTCCGACGAGGACAAGGATTGGATTGGAATTCACGCGACGCGGATAAATGCCCATTTGTTGAGGGCTATTTTTTTTGATGTGGCGCATCCGGTTGTTTTGGATAACCCGCTTAAGAAAATAAAAAATGAAGAAAAATATAATCTTTTTATCGCTTCCGGCTGGCGACCCGGCTGGTCGACTGATTATGTCGCGGTGCTACTTGCGAATAGATTTTTAACCAGGCGCCTCATAATATCTACTAAGATTCGCTATGTGTACGATGATGATATAGAAAAAAATAAGCGCGCAAAGCCGCTTAAAGAGATTTCATGGAAAGATTATAGGAAGATGGTCGGCGATGTCTGGACGCCGGGCCTAAAGGCGCCAGTTGACCCGATTGCCGCGAAGCTTGCCCAAAGCCTAAAACTTGAAGCAGTAGTCGCCCGCGGCACGGATTTGGAAAATATGGAAAATATCCTGCGCGGCAAAAAATTCAGAGGGACGATTATAAATAAAGAGTAATTTAGTAACTTAGTAATTAAGTAATTGGTAAGAGCCTTTATCTTTTTAAATTTACATAATGTACGATCGTGGGTTATGTAAATCTTACTTTTGCAGGGCGGATTTTATTCGCGCGGCTTCTTGTTCAATAATTTCCCCCCCGTACTCGCCGCTGTGAGCGGCCGCGCCCTTATAAATAGGGCGTTTTTGGTCAAGATGCAAATTAATTTGCATCTTGACCAACCCTGAGCGAGCGGAGCGAGTCGAGGGGTGGTCGTCGATAATCTTTACGTAAGCATGAAATCTTGGAAAGCCGCCGGCTCCAAGCGCCCGCGCGGCGCTTAACTCGCGAGTGTCCGGATGAGAGCGTTCAAAATGATACCCGCATCGCCGCAGGGCGTTCGCTGGGTTTTCATTTATGTTGTCTACGATGATTCTCATATCAATAATAAAATCCTACCATAGTATGGCAGGATTTGGTATCTATGATGTTTAGGCCCCGTAAAACTCTCCGTGTTTGTCTATAAGCGCCTTGGCTATCCTCTGGGTTGATTTCAGCCACGCGGCGCCGGTAAGATCGGCGCAATACTCTTTAGCGTACCAAAGCACTTGGTTTGTCGCATTTTCCATTATTCCCTTAAGGCTAGCATCAACTTCCTCGCGGGTTTGTTCGGTTTGGAATTGATGTCGGGGGTGCCCAAGACTAAATGACCATTCCAAGAATGACGCGCTTACTCCTCCGGCATTGGCGAGTATATCCGGGACTAGATAGAGTTTGCGTTCAGATAGTTCCCTTGCCGCGTTCCCTTCTATCGGGTGGTTTGCAAGCTGAAGGATGATTTTCGCATTTATCCTTTGTGAATTTGCGGAAGTGATCACGTTCTCCATGGCCGCGGGTACTAATATATCACAAGGCCTGCACAAAATCTCGCTCGCGGAAGTATGTTCGCCCGTTAGGTTATCAAGAGAGCTATTTGGGTCTATTTTGCCGTTTGACATGCGCGGCAATTCGGAGAGGTCTATGCCGCCTTTGTTGAATACCCCGCCTGAAATATTGCTAACACCGATAACTTTGTAACCCCTTTGGGCAGCAAGGTCCACAAAGTTTCCGCCAACTTGCCCAAGGCCCTGTACTATTACAGTGGGCTTTTTGCGGAGCGCAGGCGCATGGACGTCGTCTCTGCGTAACTTCTCAAGGACAATGAGACCGCCGAATGCCGTTGCTTCATCTCGCCCGGGCACTCCTCCATTTCCGACTGGCCTACCGGTCACCGAGGCGCCCGTTAAAGTCCCCTTAGTTAATTCGCAGAATTTGTCGTGTATAATCCGCATATGACGGGACGTCGTCCCCATATCTGTTGCCCCGCAATAATAATGAGGAGACAGGATTGGAATCCCGTTCGTAAAAACAGTTGCAAATGTTTCGAAAATTTTACGAATTTCCCGAGCGGAGTATTCATGAAGCGGTTTTTTAAGCGGAATGCCGGCTTTCCCTCCGCCAAACTCAAGGTCTACTACGCCGCATTTAAATGTCATCTCGAAAGCAAGCATGCGCAAAGTCGATGGCGTCACCGGGCCTGCCCGGATACCGCCCTTATACGGATTGTCTTGGGTGGAGTAGGGATTGCAGTGCAGGACTACAGTGGCCGGGATGGTTTCGTAGTCGCCGTTATCCATTTCTACCCGCATCTTATCAGTGCTTAGTTCCCGCCACTTGAATGCTTTGATTTCGTTTTCAATTATCCTTTCCGGCACGTTTAGCAATTTGCCTGCCCATTCTACTCTTTCATAAAGCGGCTGAAGCAATGGATCGGATGTTGTCTTAAGGGGCATCGCACTCCTCCTATTTCGATATATATGATTTTTGTAAAGAGCTCGCCAGGCGCGTTTTGCCGCGACTTTTGAATATAGCAAAAATATGATTTTTACGCAATGTAATAAATAGTTTTCGCGTCATCACGAATAAATATCCTTTCTGTGGCCTATTTTAAGGATAATTACCTTGTCTTTAGATACATCAAAAAGAGCCCGGTAGTCCCCAATACGAAATCGCCACTGACCAACCCTTGAATCAGTTAGTTTATCGGCGAAGGCAACGGGCTCTTTTTGTGAAATATAAAAACGGAGTTTACGCAGAATCCTCCGTTGAAAAGACACATGCAGCCTTTTTAAGTCCACTCGCGCAGATTTAGAAAAAATAAGAAGCATTTCTGGCATTACAATTATCTAAGCCCAGATTCTTTCTCGATCTGTTCCAGGGTAAAAAATTCGCCTCGCTTTACTTCAGAGCGGGCCTTTTTTATATCCTTACGAAGATCCATGGAACTGTACATTTCCAAATCCTCGGCTAAGTAATGCCGTACCGCAACACGAAAAAATTCAGATTGCGTCATGCCCGATTGCTTTGCGGCCCTCCTCGTCTCCTTGAGAAGTTTTGGCGGTAATGAGATTGTAAGCGTTTCTCTATTGACCACGTTATTTATTTTATACTTACATTGTCTTACACAATATATGTATTGTCAATGCATAGACAGAAAAAATCAAAAGCCCCGGAAATGCAAAACAAATTTAATTTTACTCTTTCTCTAAAAATTCTAAAAATCGCCGAAATGGTTCAGGGGTAAGATTCCAGTAACCAACAAAAGGATTATCAAGGTCAAAAATGACTTGCAAAAGTAAGCCGATTGAGCCAGAAAGAACAGCTATTACAAAAATTGCTGCTGAGAGATTTTGGAATATTGGAAAGGAAAAAGCCAAAATGACAACCGAAGAAGACAATGAAATAAAAATTCTAAGAGGTTTAGGCAATCTTATTAAGCTTTCGGTTAATCTTTTAGTTCTGGCATCGGAGAGTTCTTTAAACTGCCCTAAAATCCTATCATAAACTAATTGGTCTCTTTCTCCATCCATATCAACTTGACGCACCTTCAGAAAAATTTGATGAAAAGCTTCTGAAGTTTCAGGGTCTCTTTGGCCAGCGGCAACAGTCTTGAACCCAACATTAATCACTAATTTAGTATAATTTCTTGTTGCTTCCTCAATTTCTTTTGCCGCCCCCCCATTTTTCAAGCAGAGAACCAAACGATAAAGTTGTTTCAGGGCGTTGGCTTCGGCGTCAATATAACTGGAAGTATTATTAAATTGAGACCAAACAACAAATAGAATAAAGGCAACAATAATACCCCAGAGAGCGCCAAAAATACTGGCGAAGCCAGAAAGACCGCCAGCATCTATTAAAAATCTTTGTTCATCAACTAAAAAGCGAAAAACTAAAAGAATTCCAATAGAAAAAATAACAATAAAAAATGTTTTCAGAAAATATTTTGTAATCACCGGTTTCATAAGCGCCCCCTTTATTATTTTATCAGATAGCAAAAATAAATCAATATTGTGGAGATGCAAAAGGGAGGATAGATATTCCCATCCTCCCTTGATACGGGCTTGTCTACTTTTCTCCTCCCCATTCTCTAGGGACCTCGACATTCCAGATTCCGGTGAGGGGATCATCGAGATCCATGATTACCACCCACACGGCCGAGACGGCCATAGTGACGGCAAAAATGGAGAACCCTCCTGGAAGTGGGTTCCTGAAGTAAAGAAGGTAAAACCCTACCACCAGAAAGACGGAGAGCATGAGAAGGAGCAGTTTGAGCGTCCCGGGTATCCTCTTGTCTTTACTCTGGAGAAACTTCTGATGATCCTTGGTTTTCACCGCTTCTTCAATGGCAACCCACTGCGACCAAACGTTTGCGGTTGTGAAGGCTGCCAGGAGGGCATATATTACGCCCAAGAAAGCGATGGTTCCGCCCGACAGTGCTGTTTCATCTCCCTGGATAAAATGTCCTAAGCCTAGGAAGCGAATAAGAAACCATAGACCCGTGCTTACCAATGAAAGAACTAATGGCTTGAAAATAAGTTGCATTTTGCTCACCTACCTTTCGT
>CAYJWU010000027.1:0-11149 GCA_964374025.1 uncultured Candidatus Saccharibacteria bacterium | reverse complement strand
GCAAGTTCCGAAGATAACGGCCGACCCCGGTTCTTTGTCCTTCTAAATTGTGGCAATCAATACCTATTTTCATGTAGAAATTAAGTTCGATACTGAATGAAGTCCCTAAAATGGAGGTATTTTAGATACAACGATACCGCAGATTTTTTAAAGATATTTGGGATAAAGCGGCTAGACGATAACTTGAAGAGCAAATTTCTTTTTTTAAGTCCAAATAGTTCCTCTAGCGGACTATAAGTATTCTTTGTAAGTTGAGATATTTCCTTCCCAAACATAAAACCAAGCGCAATACCGCTTCCCCCGTAACCTCCCGCCATCAATATCCGACCACATTTTCCTTCCTTTTTTATATACGGCAAATCGTCGGCAGTCTGCTCAAAGACCCCACTCCAAACATGGGTTATTTTTATATCGCTTAGTTGCGGAAACAAGCTGACGAGACTCTTACGAAGCATGCCTGCTGTCTCTAAGTCCTTATTGGCGACATGGCCATTTATGCCCGCATCTTCCCCTCCGAATAATATCCGATTATCCCCAGTACGTCTTGCATAATGGTAAATTCTGTATGTATCTAAAAGCGATTCGCCATTTTGCCACCGTAAAGACTTTAATTTTTCATTTGTCAGGGGCTCTGTGGCAATTACAGTAGTGCGGATAGGATAAGATAGCCCAAGATTTTTTGGAGATGCGCCCCAGGCAGTTATACCGTATGCAGAATTTATTACTCCGTGAGGTGTTACAAATTCTACACCAGGCCCATTTTCATGATATGAAATGACTGGTGTGTTCTCATATATTAGTCCGCCATTGCTTTTTACTAGCCGAGCTAGCTGCTGTACAAAACTATAGGGGTCTATGACTGCATCATTAACATCCTCTCGGGCACCCCATGCATTAACTGCCAGTCTTCCCCTGAGCTCCTCGCGAGTTAAAAATTTCACATTAAACCCGATGGATTGCTGCAAAGTCACTGCCTCGGCAATCTTGCTTAGTGTGTCTTTATCTCGCACAAGCGTAAGTGTAGAAACGCGCTTAAAATCACATAGAAGGTTGTGGATTTTTACGAAATCCTCGACCGCTTGAATCGAGTCTTCAGAAAACTTTCTTATTGCCCCTGCATATTGCGCTCTTCCACATTCGATAAGCTTCGTGAGGTCCAAATCCAGTTCTTGATTTAAAATTCCGGTGCTTGCGCCCGTGGCGCCGCTTCCTATTTTCTCCTTCTCGAAGAGCGCAACCGAATAGCCAGCCCGAAGCAAATGGTACGCGGCAGAAAGACCGGTTATACCTGCACCGGCTATAACGATGTCTACCTTGCTCTTCCCTTTATATTGGGGAAAGGTTGGGGGTTGAAATAATTGTGCGCTGAACCAAATCGGCTCATGAAACAAATTCCTCATTTTTTCAATATTTTAATAGTTATCTAGGAAATTTCTTAAAACCAAAAATTCGTGGTAATAATAAAAGATGTGTGGCCATTGCTGCTGCTACTCCAATATATATTCCCCATAAAAGCGGTGTTGAGCTAGATAGAAGTTGTAGCAGCCCCTTCGCGAAAAAATTAAGCAAGATATACCCCATAAGGAAGTAGAATATAAGGTGAGCGAATATGAAGATGTTCGTGGGCATCGTTTTTATAACAAAGAAAGACCTATACGCCGACAGTGCGGTAAAAGCGAGCGCTATTGGCGCTGTGAAATAAATCCAATTTACAGAAACAACTAAATCGGTCGGACTGGTGATATGCTGGTAGAAAAAAGTTACCAAAAAGCCTGCGAGGGGCAATATCAGGAGATCCCCCAACCACAAACTGAGGCTGACGGAAGAATCCTTTTACAAATTTTATTTTCCAGCTAAACAAAATAAGCAAACCCCCATCGGCAAGGAATACAATAGCGGCAACCACAAGCGGATGAAGTGCAAACAATGGTCCTAAAAAATCATTTTGTGTCATACTTTCCATATTTACCTCTGTAAAAATCAATTACCCCCCTCGTCATAGCTTTCGCCCACACTCGCTTGGTGGGGACGAAAAAAAATTTTGCAATCTGTTTCAATAAGATCCAAACCCCCAGCACATAGGCCGCGATTTTTTGAAACAAACTGCCATTAAACTTAGCAAGCATTAGGGCATTGCGGGTGTGATAATAAATATACGAAGGAGAACCCTCCTTGGTTGTCGCAGAAACTTTGTGCCAAATCTTGCTTGTGTTGACTGCTGCGCAGTTGTACCCTGCTTTACGCGCGCGCAAACACCAATCCACGTCTTCATAATACAAAAAATATTCCTCGCGCATGAGACCGACTCGCTCTATGACCTCGCGTTTTATAAGTAGAGCCGCGCCGGTGATGTAATCAACCTCTCTAACCGCTAGTTTTACGTGTTCGGCTTTGTTCAGCCATCTATTGACCGCTCCCCCTTCGAAAGCAACCTCGTCGGTTCCGTATTTATAAATCCGCGAACCCAAAATACCGCAACTGGGACTTCCCTCGGCCGCCTTCACAAGTTCCGTCAAAAAATCGGACGCAACAATCGTATCATTATTAAGCAACATAATATAATCCGCGCCGCGCGCGAGCGCATATTTTATGCCGACATTATTACCGCCGGCAAAACCCAGGTTATCACCATTTGCAATCATCCCTACCCCAGGATTATCCCCCTCCTTACGAAGGAGGGGGATCGGGGGTGGTTGCGAAGACCCATTGTCCACCACCAGTACCTCGAAATTAGGGTATTGCACTTTCCCTAACGACTCCAAGCACTCCTTAGTATCACTCCAGTTGTTCCAGTTGAGGAGGATAATAAAAACTTTTAGGTTCCTCATTGGGTGTCATTATACCAAAAATCGGCTCCGCCGTCACTGCCGGAGCCGATTTTAAAATATATTCAAAAAATTACCACTGCTTCGTTTCGTTGCTTCCTCCTTCGCCCGCGCCGCCCTCGGGCGCGCTCGGTTCGGATGGCGCTGCCGGCGCCTCTGGCTCGCTTACTTCAGACGCAGCGTTTCCGCCGCCAGCGCTCTTCTTCTTCATAAAGAAAAAGTAATATGCTCCGCCTCCGGCCGCGAGTATTAGAATCAAAATAATTAATAAAGTCATATATTTAAATTACTTATAATAATAAATATCAGACCATTTTTAACTTTTTCCATTATAACATTATATGCGGTTTGCCAACTGTGGATAACTTTCCCATTAATTTCTCTTTTAGAACCACCGCGGGGAAAATTATCGCCGCGTTAAACGCCCTGTGTATACGTCGGGGTTCCACGGCGAGGCGCCAAAACCACTCCACCCCGCAAGCTCTCATCCAAAGCGGCGCGCGGGGCACGCTGCCGGAAATAAAATCGAACGAGCCGCCCACGCCCATCGCGATCTTCACCGTCGGATATTTTGAAAGATTTTCATTGATCCATCTTTCCTGCCTTGGCGCGCCAAGTCCTACATACACGCAATCCGGTTGGATAATTTCCTTTATGACAAAATCCAAATGCGAGTTATTCGTATTCTCCAACGCGTAAAAATTCGTATCAGGAAATCGCTTTTGTAGATTAGAAGCTGCCTTTTTGGCTGCCCCATTTTTCCCGCCAAGCAAAAGGACTCGGCGCGCCACGCCAAAGCGCGTATGCCCTATAAACTCCTGAATAAAATCCACGCCAGTAATCCGCGCCTTAAGGCCCTTTTCCGCGCCATACAAAATCCTTGACGCGATGAGAAGCCCTGTACCATCGGGAATGCTTAGACCAGCCCCGTTCAGAATCGCGCGATATTTAGAGTCACCTCTTGCCTTGAGCACGATTTCGGGATTAGGCGTTACGATGTAGTGTTGTTTGCCGTCATATAGAAACCCTTCCGCTCTTTTTAGCGCCTGTGGTAAGGTGAGATTATGGACCTTCGTGCCTAATATAAGCATTGTTATAGTAATTATACCCCATGTACGTCGTATCCGTAATCCCACTAGTAAAAATGCCACACCCGGCGCCCCAAGTTTTGGACTATTTTGCTTTTGAAAAAACCGAGGTAGGGGGGGTAGTAGAAATTCGCATTGGATCGCGGATTACCCTCGGTATTGTTGCCGCATGCTCCCCGGTGTCTCATAAAAAACAGCAAATAAAAATTTCGGACATTCGGCTAAGGCGAGTTGAACGGATCATAGCTAAAAATCCGGCCGTCCCACGCCACTATGTCAAACTTGCCCTTTGGACTGCAAGTTATTTTTATTCACCCCTTGGACTTATCATGCGATCGCTCCTTCCCCAGATTTTCAGCAAGCCCACCAAAAAATTTATCGGGGAGCTCGCGGAACCCTCCGAAGCGCATCCTCCTTCGTCAGTCCCGCGCATAAAGCTACGGAGCTGCAAAGCAAGGCTACGGAGGATGCCCTCCTCGACGGAGGGCAAAAAACCGATCCTCTACTGCAGCCGCAATAATGCTAAATCCCGGAACACATTTTACGAAAAAGCGATTCGGAATGCGCTTTACAACAAAAAATCAGTTCTTTTTCTTGTCCCGGAATTGTATAAAATTGACTACTTTAGAAAAGAAATACCCGGTCTCAAAAACGCAATAACCGCGCACAGCGGTCTTACGAATCTTTCGCAATACAAAATTTGGCAGCAGGCCATGCCTGCCTGCCGGCAGGCCATGCCTACCGGCAGGCAGGCAAATTCGGGGGATGTAAAATGCTTAATCGGAACCCGATCTTCTCTTGCGATACCGCTATCAAATCTTGGCCTTATTATTATAGACGAGGAAGAAAGTCCCTTCTATAAATCCTTTGATCAACAGCCATATATAAACGCAAAGACCATCGCCCTCAAACTTGCGGAGCTAACTTGCGCGGAGGTAATTTTGGGGACTGATTTGCCGTCAATAGAATCGATGTCACATGTGGAAAATGGGCAATATAATCAGGGTGGGATTAAGCGAGAGTCGGGCAGATTGAAGTTTCAAGTTATAGATATGCGCAACGAGCTTAAAACTGGAAACTATTCCATTTTTAGCAGAGAATTACAGACACAATTGACGCGTGTTGTAGAAAGCAAAGAGCAAGCAATTTTATTTATAAACCGAAAAGGATTAAATACCGGCCTTGTGTGCCGCGATTGCGGACATGTAATAAAATGTCCGAATTGCGATGTGCCAATGGTATACCATCAGTCCAGCTACCAGCTACGAGCTATAAGCTATAAGCTTATTTGTCATCATTGCGGCGAACGGCAGAAACCGCCGGATATCTGCCCGGAATGCGCAAGCTACCGAATAAAATTTGTCGGAGCGGGAACCCAGCGCGTCGAACAGGAGCTGGATAAGTTTTTGAAGGAAACCAAAACAAGAAGGGAGAACTGCACAATCGCGAGATTAGATCTAAATGTAGCCCCTACATTTAGCCAACAAATGGAGATACTAGACGCCTTTAGGATGAAAAAAATTGACATTCTCATAGGCACGCAGGCCATGCTGAACGAGGCGCTTCTGCCGCGCGTGGCGCTTACAGCAGTAATAACCATTGACCCCATGCTTAGTCTTCCGGATTTTAGAATCAGAGAACAGGCAATCCGCATTTTATACAAATTAGGGACAGTCAGTTTTCGGCAGTTACTATTGCAGACATACATTGTAGATAACTATATCATACAAAGCATTGCAAATAGTACATTAAAGACAGGGGGCCTCACTCGATGTGTCTTTAATACGCTACTAATGTCTGAAATAGAGCAACGTAGGGAATTGTCCTTGCCTCCATTTTCCCAAATTATAAATCTTTCCTACGCACACAAGGATCCCAAAAAAGCTGAACAGGATGCCATGATCCTAAAAAATAAACTAGTGACACAAGCGACGAGCCTTAAGCTATCCGACAGTAGCTATCAAATTCTTGGGCCAGCTCCCGCTTTTATTCCCCGAGTAAATAATCGATATATTTGGCAAATTATGATAAAATCAAAGATAGCGGATATTAAACTCCGAAATATGCTTCTGCGTGTTGTGCCGAGCGAGTGGAAGATAGATGTCGACCCAATCGCAATGCTTTAAATACTAATTATGATTCGCGCGGTCATTCAAGAACCCAATCCAATACTTCATAAAAAAACGCTGCCCGTAACAAGCGGCTTTGACTCGCCATTCATGAAAAAACTTATAACGGACATGAAAGATACCTTGATCGAACAGGATGGAGTTGGGCTCGCGGCGCCCCAAATCAATGAATCCTTAAGTATTTTTGTGATACCCGACAATATCGCTCCAAAAGTGAGGACGCTTAGCGTCCCTTTTTCACTGATAAAACCTATATGGCCCACAGTGTTTATAAATCCTGAAATCGTTTACTACTCGGTCAACGTGGAAACAAATCACGAGGGGTGCCTTAGCGTAAGGGGTCTATTTAAGAGCACGACGCGTTCGCAGGAGGTAAAAATAAGAGCCATGGATCACTTGGGACGTAAATTCACCGTTTACGCCAAAGGGCTTTTAGCGCGGGTGTTTCAGCATGAAACCGACCATCTGAATGGAGTTTTATTTATTGAACGAACGTGAACAAAAAAGATCTCAAAATTGTATTTTTGGGCCTTAAGTCCGGCCAAATCATTAGAGAAAAACTGCAAAAGGCAGGTTTTTTACTTGTTGACCCCGGGAGCAAGCAGATAGATTTAATAGTGGTTGGGTTTTATGGCAAGATTCTTCCCAGAAAAATGCTCGAGGTACCAAAGTACGGCGCGCTAAATGTTCACCCATCTTTGCTTCCGAAGTACAGAGGTCCTTCTCCGGTGCAAAACGCAATCCTCAACAACGAAACCAAAACAGGAGTTACAATTATTCTTATGGACGAAAAAGCGGACCACGGACCCGTGGTTGCGGCAAAAAGTTTTGACATGGGAAGTAAAAAATTCACCACCCCTGAATTAACAAAAGAGCTTTGGGAGCTCGGCGGCGACTTGATCGTGAAAACAATCCCCAGCTGGATTGAGGGAAAGATAAAACCCGTTCCTCAACGTCACGAAGAGGCGTCATATACAAAAATTCTTACCAAAGAAGATGGCCATATTGACTGGAGTAAATCCGCCGAGGAAATAGAACGGCAGATTCGCGCGCTTACTCCATGGCCCGGGACATTTACTCTATGGCAAAATCGCCAATTAAAAATACTAAAAGGCCATGTGCTAGAATCTATGGCCAAAATTACATCCTTTTCCGCTCATGCGCCTGGAAAAGTATTTGTGGACAATCAAAACCAGCTTTGCGTGCAAACAGGTAACGGTATATTCTGCATTGATATAATCCAACCCGAGGGAAAAAACGCGATGGATTCAAAGCAATTCCTTAATGGGTATTCCGCTATAATAGGCGCGGAACTCCAATAAAAAAGAGTAGCAATGGGGCTACTCCTGTGGATTATCTGGGCATAAATCTATGCCGGTCTTTTTCTTGATATTTTTACATATAAATGCGAACGGGAGGCCAAACCCTTCGGTCTGTATTTTATCGGGAATGGCGTGGGTTCGCGATACCATCCCCACGAGACAGATATATTCCCCGCAGTTTGTGTATATTGGAGCTCCTAGGGCTTCCTCGGAAACAAATACATTTACGAGAAACTCCGGTGAGCCAAGTCCGGCGTAAATAATCGTCCCAGGCGAGACCATCTGAATACGACTCGGAACGCCTTTAAAAGCGTAGTCGGCCTTTGAAAAAACAGCAAAGATATCCTGATTTGTTTGCAGGTTCCTTTCCGGAGTTATCCGTAATGGTTTTGTAATCAAGGGCGCGATGTCTAAACTGGAACTTGGTCTTTCAAGAAGCGCGTACCCCGATTCCCTGTCTATGAGAATGACCTTAAGGAGCTCCGCTTCCAAATCGCCTCTTAGAAGAGCAACGCGCACCGTAAATTTTTTGTCGTCACCAAATTCTGGCAGTAAGGAAGAAGATGTAAGGACATATTTATCCGAAAGGATAACTGAGCTTCTGTATATTGTCCCGGGACCCTCAACCACTTTACCCGTTTCGTCAGCTGTGAACGCAACAATCTGCGCCTCACTCGAAATTACACTATCCATATCTAAAGCAAGCATGTCCACTAATAGAGGTGAGGATGGATAAATATCCTTTAGCAACGCGATGATGTCTTTTCGGTCGCCTAACGCCTCGGGAGTGTATGAGACGGGCGCTGTTAGAAGTTTTTGATCCCGTTCGTCGCAGAGATACCGGATCTTGTTTGAACATGCTATTTCCCGTACCGCGTCAAGGACAAACTCTACGGTCAACGCGGTGCCGAGAGTTTCTTCTTGTGGTTTATCAAAATCGCCGTATATAAATCCGACAATCTCGCACTCCCCATCGCGGAGCGCGCATAGAGCACCGCCAGTGTCTTCCTCCCCGCCGCCTTGAAAATAGAACCTATCGGCGCGCTGTGGCGCAAAACCCGCTACATATGCAGGGTCATTTGCCAAACGAAGGACGGGAAAAGGCACAAACGCGAAACTGCTAAAATCAACAGACCCCATTGCATAGAGTGCGTGTAGCGCCTTAAGCTCCTTGGATGCGCCTAACGAAAACGGTATTGCGTTGGGTGCGGGAAATTTTGTATCGCTTGGCCGCGTAAACAACGCGACGGAGCGAGTGCTATCAAAGCCGATAAGTTCAACATATTCATAATTACTTCGATCGCTGCCGTTTTCCTCTCTTGTTTCGCCCCAAAGTATCCGGTACTTATACTGGTCGTTGGGAGCAGAGCGAGAAATAACGGCAACATGTTCTCCAAGAACCATTGCTCTTCCCGATTCTACAACCCGTATATCAGAAGGGTTCTCGCGCGAAACCCACACGGTTTGAAAAATTGGGAACCACTGTTCCATTCCTTTATGGAGACAATTTTTCTTCAAGAAGCAAAGGTCAGAAGTGAAGTCGTATTCTCCGTCTGTAAGCGCCGCAATCAAACGTTCTTTGAGCGCGGGGTCCTCTTCCGCGGCGATCCCTTCGTTTAAGTGTGTTGGTACAACAAGCCCAGTAGTATCTTTAACAAACCGGAGTATCTTTTCTATCCCTAATACGCGCGCATGGGTCTCCTTGCCCTCGCCTTCGCGCGAACCGAGAAGCATTCCGACAAAACGCGGCGTCCCGCATTTGAGCGTAAATACATCGGCGCCCGAGTCGCTATCCGTAACAGACGCGTTTATGGCTACAGCAGAGCTCTCTCGGTAAATTGCCGATATGGACCCCCTTTTAAGCGTCTGTGTGTTCGCCCCTATTTTCTCTCCATAAAAAACAAGCGATTGGTCAAGGGCGAGATTATCAAAGTTTTGGATGGGAAGAGAAGTAATCTTGGGAAATGGATGGACGGGATTGGGCCTTCTCTCAAATACTTCAAGGGCAAGTTTGGCGTCTGCGCCCATGCTCCCCTTAAGAACTTCATAATCCTGAGTGCCGTCTGGCCGCGGGCCAAAATTAAGTATCACGCCCCTCTGGGCAACATTTTCTAGGTATTCTACTTCAAGTACATATATCTGCAATTCGGGGGAGATGGTGCCAACCGAAACCGGGGGGAATAAGTTGTCCCAAATTTTCTTAGCGAATGCTTCGGAGTCTAGATTCAAAGCGCTTGATCGCTCTTTGCTTTTGGCTACTATTGCCTTAAATAAAAGGTCTATTTTCTCTTGAGAGGAAAGTAGTTCGTACTCTTTAGGGAAAATCGCCTTTCGCGTCTCTGCTGGTAACAACCCGGGGGGAATAGCGCGAGCAGACGATTTACTTATGTAAGAAGGGCCAAAAACAAAACTACCAAGCATTGTGGCCTTAGCGGCCGCTCCAAACACGAGGGAGACTTTTCCGTCGCGATCCAGGAGCGCGGATTGAATCCGAGGAAATGTGGATTGGCTTATGCCCGGACCCGTAAATAAAAATGGTATGAAGGATTCATCGCTAGAATCGCCTTTGCAGTATGCGGCGATAAGATCTTCCTTTTTGAAGAATCCCTTCAGCTCGGGAGTCGCGGGAACTACCTGTATTAAAGTAGGTGTGGGGGCGGGAACGGGCGTCGGGGCAGAGACAATTTTCGGCGCGCGAGTTGGTGCGGGTTTCGCGGTAGGAAAATCAGGCGATCCGCAGGCAGATATCAATAACAACAATCCTATGAAAAAACCGAGATACAACATTTTCGACTTCATGACGACCTCTCCTTTTACTTCGGTTTGTGCCGATATTTTGTTGTCAAGGCACTTTTATATGTTTTAATGGTACATGCGTTTGCCCCCGCGGTCAATCATTTCCGTGTTACATCATTCCCGTGTCCTAGGAAGTGCCGCATAATAAAATCTATTTTTACCATTTTAACGCGATAGCGTCGAAATGGTAAAAATAAGTTAGTACCGTATACCCTTATCCAACAAGTTAGCATGCCTGCGGAGCAAAACTCCCTGTCGCAAAAAGTAACGCCTTAACACTCTATCATTTTCTATTTCAGCCGTGAATGTCATAGTATAGGGGGTTATCCCCAAATAGTCGCAGATCAAATTCAATTCCTTTTCGCAATCAAATGGATGAAGCCAGACGCTTTTTTGAAACTGAAAAAAATTAAGTTTTTTCAGTTTGTCTCGCAATATTTCCCTAAAATTCTTATGTTTTTCCGGGATATCAAACATAAAAAATCGCCAGCGGCCGTCCCACTCTTTTGGGGCCGCTATGGATATATCTCCGAAATTGATTTTACTGAAAAACCTCTTGCCTTTATCGGTTAATTTCAGGGTGAAAACATTCTTTTTCCTTGCCGGTTTTATTTGTATATAATTTCTACGTTTAAGATTGTAAATACTCAAACGCACCTGCTCTTCATCGTTTTCCGGAGGAACATATGGCCCGCCTTTTTCCCACCACTTTTTTAAATAGTATTTAGCAATGTTAACTATGATATGCCCGCTCATTGGGGAAAGCAAAACCGGGCCCATAATGAGACCGATCACTATCGCTTTTTCTATATTTTTTCGAGTCCTTGTATCCATATTCAATTTTTACCATTTTCAAGCTATCGCGTCAAAATGGTAAAAATTATTCTTTAGTAAAAAAACGGGTATTCGTAAATGAATACCCGTCATAATGCAGGCAAATTACTTAATAATTGGTTTAAAGGCAGGGATGGTCCTGCCGCCGGGAATAC
>CAYJWU010000026.1:4875-11275 GCA_964374025.1 uncultured Candidatus Saccharibacteria bacterium | reverse complement strand
CGAAACGCTCGGCTTATTGTATCCTAAATTGGATCAGCGCGGGGAAATAGTATACGGAAGTTACAACAAGGGCCGTCCGAACGAAATTCATCACAATTAGAAAGGGCACAACTCCTTTGGGTTTTACTAGCTTTAGGCCGACTATTATCGCGGAGGGAAAGTGAGGCACGGGCACCAAAACAAAAACGATAAAGATTACCAGGGGATGCTTTTCGGCAACATATAACCCAATGGATCTTATCTTTTTGCCTATGCTAGAAAATACGCCTATCCGGAATGCGCGCGGTGGGCGTGGCAGTAAAACGCCAATTGCTTTCCATATGCCGCTGTAAATCATATACATACTTACGTATGTGCTTATCAACATGACGGGGAAAGTAGTATGTAAAGGTACGTCTGAGTGATGCAAGAATATCGTCGCGGCTATTGAATCAAAAATGTACGCGAGAACAAATTCCAATGAAAATACGACAGAATCCAGTCCGACCATCGCGACCACCTACTTCGCACCAATTCTTTCCGCCTATATTGTATCACACTTTTAGAACCTTGGCAACTATAACCCAGGGCAGTTGGAGGCGGGCTGGTAGCCGAGCGATTCGGCTTCTTCGCGGGAGTTGAACCAGATTTTGTTGTGCTCGGCTATTCTCTTTGCGCCAGTGCAGTCGGGAAGATGGTATTTTGTTGAATTTTTGCTTGCGACAAATTTGCCGGCTGTTCTACCGGCAAGGACTTGCGCGGCATCATCGCTTATGATACTATTGAAGGCAGAATTAGAAGATGCCGGTGCCAGACGCTCAATACTAATTGGCCGCACATCTTGCCCGGGAGCTAGCAGGCGACCGGCGGCGAAACTGATGATGGAAATCAGAATCACGCCGAGCAAAAGCACGAGTTCGGATTCATTCTGTTTTATTAGTTTTGTAATTTTTTCAAACATAACAATGCGATGCCAATATACTAATGCATGCGAATCATACTAATAAGGGCTATTCGTATTATTGGTATGAATTCGTATATTAGCATCGCAATCTAGACATGGCAAAAACTAAAGCGGCTGGGTCTACTAAACTTGGCCGCGACTCAATTTCAAAAAGATTAGGTGTAAAGCTTTACGCCGGAGAACTCGCGAAAGCGGGCAATATTTTGGTGCGCCAGCGAGGCACCCGCTTCCTCCCGGGCGCAAATGTCCGCCGCGGCGCGGATGACACGCTATACGCGGCAAAGGAAGGCAGGGTCATCTTTAAAACTATAAAGAAAATCCGCTTCGATGGCAAGAAGAGAATTGCAAAGGTTGTTAATATAGAACCCTAGGAAACCGCTGCCTTCACAAACGCTGAAAACAACGGATTGGGACGAAGGGGGCGGGACTTAAATTCCGGATGGGATTGAATGGGCAAATAAAACTTGCCGAGTTCTGCGCGCGAGGAGTCATTCCCTCGCGCTTTTTTCAAAAATATATTTTATTACCTTTGCTAAATAGTTTTACCGAATTAAGACGATCGTCTTAAAAAAGCAAAACATTCCCTAATAGCGTATACCCTTATCGCGCAACGAAACATGATACCGAAGCAGGATACCATTCTTCATAAAATATCGCCTCAGTATTCTATCATTATCTATTTTGGCCGTAAAAGCAATTGTATATGGTCGTATGCCTAAGTACTCACAAATATATTGCAGCTCTTTTGCGCATTCAAATGGAAAAATCCATACACTCTTTTGAAATTGAAAAAATCCGATCTTTTTAAGTTTATCTCGCAGTGCGTTTCGAAAAGTTCTCCTCTTCTCGGGTATATCAAAAAGAAAGAACCTCCACCGACCGTCCCATTTTCTTGGAATGGGTATTGAAATATCGTCGAAGTTCCTTCTGTTGAACGTCCTTTTCCCTTTAGCTGTCAGTTCCAAGATAATACCCCTTCTCTTTTTGTCATATTTCCAGCGAACATACTCTCGACGTTTCAGGTCGTAAATACTTTCTCGAACCTGGCTTGGATCGGCCTCCGGAGGAATATATGACCCATCTTTATTCCACCACTTCTGCAGAAAATATTGCGCAAATCCAAGAACCACCCTACCGCCCATAGGAGAAATGAGAACAGCGCCCCCGACCAAACTTATTAGAATGGCCTTCTCGATATTTTTACGAGTCTGCCGATCCATGATTACGTTTTTACATTCATCAATTATCGATTTACTGTATCACATATACCTTACCATTTCAAGACGATCGTCTAAAAATGGTAAAAAACTACAGAACAAGATTTAGAGGAGGTGGTAAATGGCGATAGAGTATGTAGCTGTGGCGGTATTTGCTGCAATAGGTGCTTTCGGAATTGTAATGGCATATATTGTCATTAAACGGCTAAGAAAAAGTTGGCGCTCATTACAGGAAAATTTAAACGAGTTGCAAGAATAACGGCAGAAGAAATAAAATCGAAGATAGGATTACCACTTCTGCGCGCGAGGAGTCATTCCCTCGCGCTTTTTTCAAAAATGTATTGTATTACCTTTGCTAAATAGTTTTACCGAATTAAGACGATCGTCTTAAAATGGTAAAAAACTATTGGTGTCGCGGCCCAAAATATTGCGCGAAGTTATTGGATATGCTATTATGCAAACTAGGAAAATTGCAAAGGTTGTTAATATAGTAACTTAAAAGAAAGGAGGTAATAGGTATGCTTATGTTTCCAGATCCGGGATGTTTAAGCGGTTGTAGTAAACCCCATCCGCCAGGTCAACATTGCCCTAAGAGATAGCCGCCTTCAGAAACGCTAAAAATAACGGGTGTGGCCGGAGGGGGCGGGACTTAAATTCTGGGTGGAATTGGGTCCCGAGATAAAATTTATATTTTGGTAATTCAACGATCTCAACCAGATCTCGGTCGGGATTTATTCCCGACATCACCATGCCCTTGTCTTCAAGGGCTTTTCTATATTCATTGTTCAGCTCATAGCGATGGCGATGTCTTTCAGAAATTATAATATCGCCCCCCACTTCGCCCTTTGGGCTTCGAGGGGCTAGCCCCACTTCGCCGGAGGCTTCGCGGGGCAAGATTTTTTTCTCAAAGTCAGAGTTTTTATATGCTTTATGCGCAACGGTCCTCGCCTTGAGTCGGCATGGATATGCCCCAAGTCGCATCGTCGCGCCAAAGTCCTTTTTTTGGATATTGATTTTTTGTTCAGGCATTACGTCAATTACAGGGTGCGGAGTTTTGCGAGCTATTTCGGTAGTATTTGCTCCCGCGAGATTGCAAACATTGCGCGCGAATTCTACGGTTAGAAGCTGCATCCCGTAGCATAGACCGAGAAATGGTATGTTATTTCTTCGGCAAAAACCAGCCGCGGCAATTTTTCCCTCAACCCCTCGCGAGCCAAATCCTCCCGGCACAATAACTCCGTCATACTCTTTGAGTTCCGAAAGCGAGTCGGGAAAGTTTTCGTAATGCTCGGAGTTAATCCATGTGATCTCCGGCTTTCGCTTATGAAACCACGCGGCATGCTTTATGGCTTCAATGACAGAAATGTAGGAATCGGATAACACAAAATTTCCTGTCTCAAAATATTTCCCTACGATACCGATTTTTACTATATCGCTCGAAGTTTTAATTTTTTTAACAAGTTCTTCCCACTCGCTTAGATCTGGAGACCTTCCGCGCATCCTGAATTTAGAGAGTATCCGTTTGCCAAGATTTCCCTTTTCAAAATTAAGAGGCACTTCGTAAATGCTTTCTATATCAGGCGCTGAAATGACATCCTGGGGGGCCATATTGCAGGCGACCGATATTTTTTTCTTGCGCGGCTCGTCTATTGGCACCTCGGCGCGAGCAAGGATAATATCGGGCTGAATTCCCGCGGAGTTCAGCGTGCGTACGGCGTACTGCGTAGGTTTTGTCTTCATCTCGCCTGTCATTTTTGGTATGGGTAGGTAACTGACCAATACAAAAAGAATGTCCTTGGGGCGACGCAAACGCATCATCCTTGCGGCTTCCAAAAAAAGTATATTTTGATACTCCCCTACTGTGCCGCCAATTTCTATCATAATAAAATCCGCCTTGCTCGTCCTGGCAACCTTCGTGATTCGCCGTATCACCTCTTCTGGAATATGCGGCACGACTTCAACGGTCTTTCCTCCATAGCCAAGATTTCTCTCGCGGTTTATAACTGCCTGGTACACGCGCCCCGTAGTTATATAATTTTGCGAATATATGTTGCGGTCCAAAAAACGTTCGTAATTTCCCACGTCCTGATCGCACTCCGTGCCATCATCTGTTACAAAAACTTCCCCGTGTTCAACGGGGTTTAATGTGCCAGCATCAACATTTATATACTGATCTATTTTTATTGCGGTTACATTATAGCCGCTAGCCTTGAGTATTGCCCCTATAGAGGAGGTGGCAATGCCTTTGCCGATTCCGCTCATCACTCCGCCAGCAACGAAAATATATTTAGCCATGTTGATGTTTTTATTCCGCTGCCTCCACAATCACCCGTATTTCCGCCTCCAAGCCATGATCAAATTCAACAGTTACGGCGAACTCTCCAAGTTCCTTGATTGGTTCCTTGATTTTTATCTGTTTCGCGGATACTTGAAACCCTTCTGCCGTAAGCGCTTCGGCAATTTGCTTGGGGGAAACCTGCGCGAAAAGCTGTCCCTCCTCTCCGACCGAAACGGGAATTTTTAATTCGTATCCATCGAGTTTGGAGGCTGATTTTTCGACTGTTTCAAGCTCTCCTTTGGCCTTGGCTTCGGCTTCCGCAAGCAACCGCTCCGCTTCCGCAATTTCGCTCTCGGTTGCCGGCTTCGCCAAGTCTCTCGGTATTAAAAAATTCTTCGCGAATCCATCCGCGACTTCTTTAACTTCCCATTTTTTGCCGAGAGTTTCGACGTCTTGTAACAGAATTACTTTCATACCCTTTTAATGTATCACAATTCCTTCGCCGCTTCAATAGCTTTTTCTAGTTGAACATCGCCTTTTTCATCAAAAATTTCCGGAGTCATTTCAACTTCTATATCCGGAATCAAACCATTATCCTGAATGGAAACACCCTTTGGCGTAAGCCATTTGGATATAGAAACTTTGATACTGGAGCCGTCAGAAAGATTGATAAGCTCCTGCACCGACCCCTTGCCGAAACTTTTCTCGCCTATAAGTTTTACGCTTCTATGGTCGCGAAGCGCGCCAGCCAAAATTTCTGACGCGGAAGCAGAGCCCCTGTTTATAAGAACGATCATCGGATAATCCATAAGCGCCGCGCTGCCATTGGTCTTATACGTTTTGTCGCCCCTTCCGCGGCCAGATTTTTCAATAAGCACAATCGTGTCCGGCGGAAGAAACCACCCGGCTATGTCCACTGCTGTCTCGAGGAATCCTCCCGGATTATTACGCAAATCAAGGATTAATTTCTTCGCGTCGGAACGCAGTATTTCCTGAACTATATTCTCGAAATCCTCTGGCGCTGTTTCGTTAAAATGGGCAAGACTAATATGCGCGATGCCGCCTTCTTTTTTCTCCAATTCAATATTAGGAATCTTAATCGTATCACGAACAATGGAAATATCAAAATTCTCCTTTGTTCCCTCCCTTGAAATAGTAAGTTTCACTATACTGCCTTTCGGGCCCCGAATCCGCCGCACCGCCTCATCAAGGGTCATACCTTCGGTTTCTACGGCATCAATAGCGAATATTTGGTCTCCCGCGCGCACCCCGGCACGTTCGGCAGGATTACCTCTTAGAGGCGCTATAACGCTAATCTTATCTTTTCTTACGCCAATTTCGGCTCCTATGCCCTCAAATTTCCCTCCCACATCCTCCTTAAAGGTCTTCGCGTCTTCTGGTTTCAGAAAAACACTATGGGGATCCTTTAGGGCTTCGAGCATCCCTTTCATCGCGCCATAAATTAAATCCTCATTTTTTATATCGCCGACATCTACATATTTCCGCTCTATCGTGTCCAGGCCCTCCTTTATAAGATCGATGGTTGGTTTTTTTGAAAAAAGTTTTGTGACATCCAGAAGTCCTCCGCGAATATCGGATGCCGCTTGTCCCGCGGTACTCGATTTTCCGATTATAAAACCGCCCCCGAATCCCAAGGATAGGATTATAATAATAAACGAAAGGCTTAGAATTCTTTTGTCCATGTTATTGAATTATGTCCATAAATAATTTTTGAACCCCGGAATAATCGCTATTTTTGGGAACGAGCACAAACCTTCCGTCAATTCTGTCTTCCATAAGCAGGCCATTCTCGCTTGTATCGAGCACGCCTTGTTTAAAATCCTGAACCTTTGATTTTTGGGTGAGCGATATTAAACCGTTTATTTCGGAAATAGACATGTCCGTACGCACATTATTTTGCACGATATCAAGTATGTTAAAAATTTTTACCGGATTTGCAAG
>CAYJWU010000026.1:3250-4775 GCA_964374025.1 uncultured Candidatus Saccharibacteria bacterium | reverse complement strand
GTATCCCTATATATCGTGATCCCGCCGATATTATCAATAATTTTTTTAAAACCGGTAAAGTCAATGCTTATGGAATGATCCACGTAAACTCCGCTGACCATTGATACAAGGGCTTTTGTCAGCTGGAGCCCCCCGCCGCTATATTGTCGTGCCTCGCCCACGGCATACGCTGAATTTATTTTTTCTTTTCCGTAATCTGGTATCTCCACGTACAGATCCCGCGGTATTGAAACGAGCGCCGCCTGATCATTTTTCTTGTTGAAACTGGCAAGTATTATGGTGTCCGCAAGATACTCGCCATTCGCGCCCTCGTATCTATTTTTGCTGTCGTCATCAAAACCCCGTATGCCGACGATAAGTACATCCACGCGGTCTTCCTCCGGCTCTGGAAAATTGGAAAAATCAGAAATGGTTTTTTCCCAAAGCTCGCCGTTATCTCCTCCGACGACTGATATGGTGCGGCCGGCTTTATAGGAGAACACGACACCGCCTATAATAAAAAGGGTGGCTGCGATAAAAATAATTTTTTTGTATTTATTCAGATAAACCATCTTTCCATGTCATTATCGCCTATCCGTTTTTTTGCCATAACGAACCTTCGTTTTTTGATAGTCCTTGGCAGTAACCGGAAAAACTCAAAGACGGACTTTGCGCCATACTTTTCAAAAAATAACACATATGGCCACGACATAAGCTCTTTTATAAAAATTTTGGGGAAGTACTTTAAAAAAAGACAGGGCGTTTCGTTTTTTACCTGCATCAGGCGCTGATTCGCAAACGAGTGAAATTTCGCGAACTCGCTTATCCCTCTTCGCGCCCGAATAATTTGGAACGGATTTTTTGCCGTACCCTCGCCCGCGGAACGGTCATGATACGCTGTGGCTCTTGGCTCATACATCAACCTCCAGCCGGCGAGCCGCATGCGCCACGATAGATCGATATCCTCTTTATAGGCAAAAAAATCTTCATCAAAATACTCCCCTTCTATTTTTGTATCCTCGAGGGCTGCTCTCCGATACACGGGCGCGGCGCCGTCAACGCCCCAGATTTCTTCATTACTTTCATACTGCCCAGTGTCCAGATCGCCCTGACCGCGATTTACCACCCTTCGGTTTTTATAAAACAAAAGACCGGCTGTATCTATTTTGCCCGTGCGGGGATTTAGAAGTTTCCCCTGCACAGCCGCGATGCGCGGATCCCGGGCGAAAACTTCTACTGCGTATTTTACATAATTTTTATCAAGTTCGCAATCCGCATTGAGGCAAAGAACAAAATCGCCGCGGGATTTCTTTATGCCGACATTATGGCTCCCCCCAAAACCCAGATTTGTCATATTGTTCACGATCGTGAGAGATATGACAACTTCGGGTTTTGACTTTAGGTAATTTTCATAGCAGCGCTTAGCAACCTCAACAGTTCTATCCGTTGAAGTATCGTCAATCAAAAAAATCTCTGTCTGCCCATACGATTGATTGAGCGCAGAACCAAGCGATTTCTCTATGTTCCTCTCTTCATTTTTCGCCGC
>CAYJWU010000026.1:0-3150 GCA_964374025.1 uncultured Candidatus Saccharibacteria bacterium | reverse complement strand
TCACGAATAATAGCAAAACTTTATCATTCAGCAAAACCACATCAACAGCACTATACGCCATTACCCAAAGGAAGTAAACGGCAAAGAAGCCAGCGAATGTGGAGAGAAGCGGGTCTTGATTCTTTAGAAATACTTGCATCGCGCGCCAGAGGATTTCAAGAAATATAAGAATCAAAAGCAAACCGCCGAACAAGCCCGTCTCCGACGCGACATCAAGATACAAGCTATGAGCCGACGCGCCTTCTTTGGCGGCAGAGACATTTTCGTCAAGAACTACGGGGTAGTTTCCCATGCCGACACCAAGAAATGGATGCCTCTGTATGGACTTAAATGTTGATTTCCATATCTCGATGCGGCCCATGTTTGAAAGTTCGCGCGTGTTAAACGATGTGGATATTCGCTCGAATGCTGTCTCTGATACAATCCCCCCCTGCCGCGACTGGGAAAATTTGAGGATGTAGGATGATACGGGAAAAAGGAATGCAAAAATGAGAAGGGAAATAATCGCGATCTTAACGACTTTTCTGCGGGGGCCACGGAAAAACGTAAAAACTAATACGAGAAAAACGGGAATAGCTCCAATCCAAGCGCCGCGGGTTCCGGAGAAAATTATTGCGAGCAAAATTAATACTGTAGCGCTGCCAACGATTGCCCGCCGCCATTTCATTACAAAAAATGTCATCGCCATCGGCAAGGCTAAAATCATAGAAAGCGCGAAGGAATGTGAGTCGGGAAAAAACGAGAACATTCGCAGAGTTGCTTCTGCTTCTTCGTAATAGGAGAACCACGTGTTTGAATACGAGAGAAGGTGGCCCAAGTTTGCGCCGTAAAAAACAGGAATCACGTGACTTGCCCACCATTGCCAGAAGGTATATAGCGGCACAAATAGTATTGTTATAAATTGCGCGTATCCCACCGCGAGCGCGAGCAGCGATCCCGCGAATGTGTATTTCAAAATATCCGCGAAGTCCTGCTTGCTTTTGGCGACTTCCCGGATAACAAAAAATAGCGCGATTACATTTGCCAAGTACAAAAGTTTTCTGATTCCAAAAATCGGCTCCTCCGCTACGAGGAGCGATAAAGCGCCCAGAGCAAAAAACAAACCAACAAGCACCCCCATTCTATCCTTGAGTAGTTTTTTTGCGATGCTAATATACGAATTCATACTAATCATACGAATATTGGCATCGCTTATTGCCCGCAGAAACAAAATCGCAATAATTATCCTCCAACTCGCCATTGAGTCAAACGAATCGGTAATAGGCAAAGCCGTGTATAGCGGAATCGAAAACACGGCAAAAAGCACAGCTTGTTTTAGGGGCGCAAAAATTGTAAAAAAGGCAAAAATTCCCAACACAAAAAGCGCCGCTTCTCTGGGCAGCAGCCCGAGCATCATTAAAATAACCCCTAAAATTTCGACTCCGATTACCGCGTTGAGAGGATTCACAAATTTTCTCGGTAATTCTGCCCAGTGCATATAATATGAATCTTACAGTAAAAACAAAAACCCGCCAAGCCACGCATATTGACATTCTGATGGGTTCGTAGTAGCATGTGCGTATCTTGCACCAGACATTGTACGCGCCCGGAAAAAGGGGGAAAAAAATGACATACATTGATGCTCTTTCAAAAAAAACACTACCCGTAGAATCGTGTTGGAGTCCGGCATGGCTTACTCGGGAGTTTGAAACGACATTTACAAAAATGTGGCTTCCCTTTCGCAAACAACTGCTTATGGAAAAACCCGCGGATGACGAAGGGCCTACTCCCTTTGAGTCACTTGAGTTACGCGGGAACGCCGAGCCGGTTGACTTTCTCAATGAACCTATTTTTTTTCAGCGTGAGTACATCGAAGATGGCCAAGACCAAGAGCCGCAACTCCGTTGTTTCCTGAATCGCTGTCCGCATAACTTTTACCCTATCAAACTTTCAAGTGACTCAACGAGATCGAAATACAATCAATGCGCACAGCATGGTTTAATCGTAGATACCAGAGGGAAATTTGTATCGCATCCTGAATTTTCCAAGCCGACCGAAGAGGAACGCGCGTTGCTTAGCCTTACCGAGTATCCCCTTCAGGAATGGGAGAAACTCTTTTTTATCTGTCGAGGCAAACCCATTATTCCATTTGAAGACCTGATGCGCGAAGTGGGTGAAAGTATTGCTCTGATGCCCCTTGATCAGTTCGAGTTTATTCCGATGAAAAACCAGTTCCGCACCCTCGATGGAAACTGGAAACTGCACGCAGGAAATTATATGGATTCGCTTCATATAAAGCACATTCACAAAGCTCCCGGCGGCCTTTATGACGCCGTGGAGATGGATTCATACACGACGGAGATCAATCGTTTCTCGAGTCTGCAGTGGGTTTTGGCAAAAAATCCGGATCATGGCTTTGATCCAGAACTTTTACCGCCGAGATTCCACCATCCGAGGAAGCGCGTTTTCGCGCTTTGGTGGTTCATATTCCCAAACCTAACGCTCAATTTTTACCCTTGGGGGTTGTCTATAAATGTCTATGAGCCGCATCCGGAAAACCCCCGAAAGGTGAATTTCCTTTGGCAGCACTATGTGATGGACCTCAAGAAATATCGCAAAAGGGATAGGATATGGCTGAGCAAACAGGTAGATGACGAAGACACGATTGCGATTCGCCTGCTCAATGCAAATTTGCGTCCCGGTTCGCATCCAAAACAGATGGGTCTCTTCGGGCCATCGGAAATCGGGCCGCGGTGGTTTACGGATCGCGTGCGTGAAACTATGCGCCGCCGCCAGTAAAAAGCCCTAGTATAATTCATGGCTTCTTCAAACGAAGCCATTTTTGTTTAAGCAACTAAAAACTACCCCGCAGCTGCGGGGTAGTTTTTAGTTTTAGCGATCTTTTCTAAAAGTATCGCGTTTGTTTCGGTAGCAATCACGGCATCGAAGATTCTGACTTCGCGCTGGATCGGGCTGAAACGGAAGTTGAGTTATTTCCGTACCGCAATCCGCGCACTTTTCATTCACAGGATACATCGTTCGCTCGTAGCCACCACCGTTGTTTTGTTCATCCGCCATTTTATTTGTTTTACTTTTGCTTACTTCTGACCTTTCTAACTAATACTCCATTATACTCCTATGCGAATATTTGTCAATACCCCCTCCCTTTTT
>CAYJWU010000025.1:0-12368 GCA_964374025.1 uncultured Candidatus Saccharibacteria bacterium | reverse complement strand
AAACCTGAAGTTTCTATTTCCTTCAAAACCTGAAGTTTCTATTTCCGTTTGACATGAAAACCTCAAACCCTTGACCTTTTCCCTGTCTTTGTTACCATAAAAATAGTTCGTTTAGAGGGGGCGTAAAATGGATGAACTTGCTAAGATTGTTGGGTTTGTAGTTATCTCGTACATTGCCCTGATAGCCTTGTTATATCTTGCGTTTTTCTCACTGTTGCTTTTGGAGCGGAAGTATGAGTCGTCGCAGTTCCTCGAGATGCAGCTGTTAATCATATGCATGATTATTAAAACCGTCACCCTTCCATTAACGGCTTTATCGAAACTCTCTCTATCTTCTGACTAATTTTAAGGGCCAGTTTACTGGCCCTTTTTGTATTTAGGAATAATATTGTAGGATGCCGGATGTCTTTTTTACTCAAAATGTATTTCCTTTCGAAACACTTCGTATTTTTCGCGAAGCTGAAGGTTGCTTAGAAGTTCGGGGTCTTTTGCTAAAATTCCTTCCACCTCAGAGCGCACGGACTTTACGAATTCTAAATCCGAAAGCGAGGCCATGGCGAGGGAGGGAATGCCCGACTGGCGCGAGCCGATGAAGTCGCCGGGGCCGCGGATTTTAAGATCTTCTTCCGCAAGTTCAAAACTGTTTTTCGCGGTGAGCAGGGCTTTCAGACGCTGACGAGTTGTTCTTGCGGTGGAGTCGGTAAATAGGAAACAATACGATTGATGCTCGCCTCTGCCAACCCGCCCCCGGAACTGATAGAGTTGCGCAAGGCCAAATCTCTCCGCGCCCTCTATTAGCATAACAGTCGCGTTCGTCACGTCAATGCCAACTTCGACAACAGAGGTTGAAACCAAAATATCCGCTTTTTTATCCTGAAACTCACTCATTATTTTCTCTTTTTCTTTCCCCTTCATCTTCCCATGAAGCAGTGAAATTTTAAGATCGGGAAATATTTCTCTCTGAAGCCGCTCCCGTTCCTTTGTAGCCGCTTTTCCTTCGAGTTTTTCTGATTCTTCAACAAGCGGGCATATTACGAATGCTTGTCTGCCCTGCCTTGTTTGTTCTTTTATAAACGCGTACGCCTGCGCGCGGCCGGCAGGAGTCACAATTTTTGTGATAATTTCCTTTCTGCCTTTTGGCATTTGTTTTATCAGGGAAAGATCAAGGTCGCCGTATATGGAAAGAGAGAGGGTGCGGGGGATCGGGGTCGCGGTCATGGAGAGGAGATGCGGGATTTGGCTTCTCTGCGCCTTACAAAGCTTAGCTCTTTGTTCGACGCCGAAGCGATGCTGTTCGTCAATTACAATAAGCCCTAGATTTTTAAATTTGACCGTCTCCTGGATTATCGCGTGCGTGCCGATTATAATATCAATTTTTCCTTCGGCTGTTTCTTTTGCCACGCGCGCTTTTGATATTTTGAATGGCGCGTATTTTATTTTTTGTGAAGTTTTTTTATGCGCGGAGCGCGTAAGAATCGCGATATTAACTTTGTGCGGTTCAAGGAACTGCGAGAAGTTTTTGAAATGTTGCTCCGCAAGTATTTCAGTCGGGGCCATAATCGCAACTTGATAGCCGGCCTGCCCTGAGTTTGTGGTTCGACCTTGCTCACCACCATGAGCTTGTCGAATGGTCGAATGGGATTTTACTGTTTGAAGCGCCGCCATGGCGGCCACCACAGTTTTTCCGGAACCAACGTCGCCTTCAAGCAGGCGATTCATAGGATGGGGCCTGGTAAGGTCCTGAAGAATTTCCCAGGCTGTGGCTCGCTGTGAATCCGTGAGCTCAAACGGCAGATTCGCGACAAAATCTTTCGCAAGCGGAATATCCAATTTTATATGCGGAGCGTTTTCTTTTCGAAGATTCAACTTTTCTTTTAGTGCAATTGTCTGAATTAAAAATAGTTCCCCAAACGCAATGCGTTTCCTTGCAAGATCCGCGTCTTTGAGGGTCTTTGGGAAATGAATGTCCTTAAGGGCTTGGGGAAGCGGGGGGATTTCTTGTCTTTTCAATATTTCCTCCGGCAAGTATTCCGGAATTTTTTCCGTAAGGGGAAGAAGGGGTTTTATGATGTAGCGAAACCAGCGAGAGGTGATGCCTGCTGTTTCAGGATATATAGGAACGATGCGGCCAGCGTGCCGCAAATTTTCAAACTCTCCGGATATTTCGTAAGAGGGATTGGACAATGCTAGAGAATCATTTGAAAAGCTTGTTTTTCCTGATAGCACGACATTTAGCCCCTTTCGCAAGCTTTGTACGAGGTAGGGCTGATTGAACCAGACAGCCCTTATGGGGCCTGAAGCGTCTTCAACGATCGCTTCCGTTATATTCATTTTTTTTCGGAAGGTGCGAATATTTTGTATATCAAGCACCCTCCCCATCACTGTTACGGTTTCGCCAATTCCGACTTCACTGATCGGGATAATTTTTGAGAAATCCTGGTATCTTGATGGAAAATGAAAAAGAAGGTCTTTCGCCTCCTTAATTCCAAATTTATGCAGGCGCTTAGAATATATTGGTCCAACGCGATCTATTTTAGATACGGGGGTATTAAGATTCATGGCAATTTGGTGCCCCCAGGAGGACTCGAACCTCCGATCTTGAGATCCGCAATCTCACGCTTTATCCACTAAGCTATGGGGACTTACAATCCTAATATTTTCGCGAAAATATCCATTAGGGATTCCGCTCCGGTGTGCTTAATTTTTCGGGGCGTCGCGACAGCTCTGTTTTTGTTTAAAAATATTGATATTACAAGCGTAATTCCCGCAAGCGCGAATAAAAGCGACGCAAGATAATTTTTTGACATCAGAAAGTACGCGACTAATCCCGCCAAAGTAATGCCGCTAATTGCAAGGGCCGTAATTTTTACCCCCGGCTTTATCGTGAAATTATCAAGTTCGTGTTTTTTGGGCCCCCTTTTCTCATCTTTCGGTTTTCTCAAATCCACTACATTTTCCTCCCGTATTTTCATTGTTTTTATATTACCATATCTCTTGAGTATATTCAAGGTAGGTGGTATGATGGAGATATGGCAGAGAGGTATATATCCAAAAGAGTTGTCTTTCCTAGGGGAGAACAGAAAAAATTTCTCAGTGAGGCCATCGATAGATTTGGTAGTGTTGCCCGTGTAGCACGTACATTAAGATTGTCGGAACGCACCATCAGGGATTGGCGACGGGAAAAGTTTCTGATGAGCGAAAGGGCATTGCAAGTGCTTGCGTACAAAACCGGTGTCGTTCCAGGAGTCGTACGGTTTTTGCCACGGTATTGGTACGCCGCAAAAGGGGCAAAGAAGGGATGGGCTGCCGTGAAAGAAAAGTATGGGTGCGTGCCTGGAAATGAGGCATTAAGACAAAAACGTTGGAGGGAGTGGTGGGAACGGGAAGGAAAATATCAAAAGAAACATCAGGCTATTTTGCAACCGTTCTCTTTTCGAAGGGCGAGATACTCAGGAAAACTCGCTGAACTTATTGGAGCTGTGTTAGGTGATGGAGGGATGACGAAGTATCAGATCGTTATTACACTTCATAAAACCGATGATAAAGAATATAGCCAGTATGTAGCTTCGCTTATTTCTGAACTTTTTCGAGTTCCAGTTCATTTTTCTTATCGATCTGGGGCAGAAGTGGTATTGCTCGTAGTTTCGAGAAGTGCTCTTATTAAATATTGTGTTGAACAACTTGGCATGACAGTAGGAAATAAAGTGCTCCAACAGACTGGTGTTCCTTTATGGATACAAAAAGATCCAAGATTTCGCGTGGCATGTGCACGGGGGTTACTGGATACAGATGGGTCTTTATTCCGCCATAGATATAGCGTTAATGGCAAGATGTATAGCTATCATAAATTTGATTTTACTAATCGATCAAAACCTCTCGTTGATTTTGTCTTCAGTGTCTTTCGGGAGTTTGGTTTAAACCCACGCAGAACAAGAGATAAGTATAGCGTACGTCTTGATTCCCAAAAGAGCGTTGCTTTGTGTTTTGAAAGAATAAAACCATCTAACCCCAAATATTTGAAAAGATACAGAAATTAGGGTACTATTATCTTGCCAGGGAGGGTTGCGCCGAATGGTAAGGCAGCAGGTTGCTAACCTGCGACGGCTTTAAAACCGTCTGTGGGTTCGATTCCCACACCCTCCGCCCCGAACCAGAAAAATGCCCTCGCGGGCATTTTGCGGTTCGGGGCTGCCCCGCATCGTGATTGCGTAGCAATCTCTGGTGCGGGGCGCCACAAGAACCATTTATTTATCCTCTCGCAACCGTCATTCCCCATACCTCCGCGGCTCCGGCTCCGCGGAGAACTTGCGCGCATTCGCGCATTGTTGAGCCGCTCGTATAGACGTCATCTACGAGGATCGCGATTTTACCTTTGATAATTTCAGGATTTTGTAAGGAGAATGCTCCTGATATATTTTTAGCGCGCTTCTCCTTGTTTTTAATATCAGCTTGCGGCAAGGTGTTTTTCTTTCGCATGATAGCTTTATCGGAGAATGGCACGCCGTAGTTATCGCTGATTATTTTTGCGAGTTCCGTAGCTTGGTTAAATCCGCGTTCGCGTTCCCTAAAGTCGTAAAGAGGTACGGGGATAATGAGGGTTTTTAGTTTATATCTTTCTATATATTCTGCGAAATTGTTTTTGTCCAAAAACTCTATTAGAATTCGGGCAAGGGGCGCGGCGATTTCTTTCGCGTGCTGATATTTCAGGGCATGAACTATCTTTTTTACAAGCTCATTTGAATAGGGGAGGGGCGACCCCAAAAATCTCGTAAGCCCGCTTTCCTTGCGGCATTTTTGATCCAATCTGCCCTCGACGTCCCTTCTTTTGCATATCGGACATACGAAGTATTTGTACTCTTCAATCCTGTGTCTGCAAGTATCACATATAAAAACGCCTTCAGCTTTACAGCCAAGGCACGTAGGGGGCAGGAGTATATCGCAAGCTTTCGTAATTAAGTCATGAAACGATAATTTTCCCATTCTTAAAATCAATTTTTGCCGACTTTGCGCCGTGATGGCTGATCAGATATTCCGCAAGGGGCGTTTCAATAAGCTGCTCAATGGTTGTCTGGATGTATCGCGCGCCCTCCGCCGGCCTGTGCGCGCGTCCCGCTACGTGCCGCACGGCTTCGTCTGATATAGTCATCTCAAGATGCGATAATTGCGCTTTCAACTTTTCTATAGATAATTTTGTGATATCAAGAATTTCTCTTTTGCCAAGGGGTTTGAAAACTATAATTTTAGCAATTCGGTTTATAATTTCCTGGCGCAGGGAATCCTTTATTTCTTCAAAATATTTGTCATCTCTTACGGTCCGTAATTTTTTGGATTCCGCGCTAGATTTTCCGGACTTGGAAAATCCCAATGCCCTCGTCTCCTCCGCGTTTTCCGCGCCGGCATTCGAAGTCAAAATAATTGTCGCGTTTTTAAATGTTGTCTTTCTTCCGGTTGAATCCGTAAGGGCGCCATCCTCCAAAATAGAAAGAAGAAGATTATGCACCGCGGGATGCGCTTTTTCAATTTCATCAAACAAAACTACGGCGTAAGGGTGCCTTCGGATTTTTTCCGTAAGCTCCCCGCTTTCTCCATACCCGACGTATCCGGGTGGGGATCCGATGAGGCGCGATACGGTATGCGGCTCCGCGTATTCGGACATATCAAGCCGTATAAGGGTTTGGGAATTGTTTTCTGCGAGAGCTTTCGCGAGGGCAGTTTTCCCAACGCCGCATGGCCCAAGGAAAAGAAAAGATCCAACCGGCCCGTAAGCTTTTCCGAGGCCCGCCCCCCTTCGTTTTATCGCCGAAATCAATTCCGAGATTGCTTCACTTTGGCCTATGATTTCCTTACTTAAAGACGCGCCCAATTTTTTAAACTGCTGAATCCCCTCGCTTCTTTGTATGGGTATCCCGGTCATCTCCTGTGAGGTTTCTTCTACGTCGGATTTTTTAAGGACTAGCTTGTCTGTAAATAGCGGGAATTTACTTCTAAACTGCCGGATTTCGGCCTCGGCGAGGCCCTCTTTGTGTTTGAATATAATGGCATCCTCGTAATTCTCCGCCGCAATAGCTGTCTCTTTATTTTTTTCCAAAGACGCCTTTTGCTTCTCAAGCTCCCTTATCTTTTTTGTGTTCTCTACTATTGTTGATTCGCTTTTTAATCTGCTTGCCGCTTCATCAAGCATATCGAGGGCTTTATCCGGTAGAAATCTGTCGCGGATGTAGCGCGCGGATAGGTGAACTGCCGCCTCAATCGCTTCGTCTTCTATCGTTATCCCGTGATGTTTTTCGTAGAGTTTTTTAAGATGCGTAAGCGTCTTTATGGATTGTTCTTCTGTTTCCTCTTCTATGATTACCGCTTGAAGTCTTCTTTCCAGTGCCCGGTCCTTTTCTATGTATTTTCTGTATTCGTCGGTGGTCGTGGCCCCGATACAGCGGATGCTTCCTTGCGAAAGCGAGGGCTTTAAGACATTAGCAACGTCGAGCGTCCCCTGCGCGGAACCCGCTCCTATTACGGTATGTATTTCATCAATGAAAAGTATAATATTTTGGCGCGTGGCTTCCTCAAGTATATCCTGCATCCTTGCTTCAAAATCTCCGCGAAACATGGTTCCCGCGATTAGGGAATTAAGATTCAGGGAAAATATGCTTTTGTGAAGCAGGGAGCTTGGCACATCGCCATTATTTATGCGCTGGGCAAGCCCTTGCACTATCGCGGTTTTGCCGACACCCGGCTCTCCTATGAGAAGGGGATTGTTTTTTGTGCGCCGCGAGAGAATGTTTATAATGCGGGATATTTCTTTTTCGCGGCCGATAACAGGATCAAGCATATATGATTCCGCAAGAGCAGTCAGGTTTTCGCAGAAGGCGTCAAGCGCGGGAGTTTGCGTGGGCACCTGCCTGCCGGCAGGCAGGTGGCGAATATGCACGTGCGCTTTTTCGGGGGAATCTTTTTTTGTCGGTGAATTCGGTACAAGTTTTGTAATTTTTTTTATTCTTCTAGTATAGCCCCCCGTACTCAACATACTGGGGAAGGAAGAAAGATGAACATTTTGCGAAAAAATTGTGTCAAGATGAAGTTTGATCCGGGCAATTTTTTTGGCGTTGATTATTGCCGTGATGTCCCCTACATACTTCTTATTATAAATAAGCGCGTATAAAAGATGCTCGGTTCCAATGTAGGACTGATTTTGTTTCGCGGCCATTCGCGCGGCTCGTTTTATGATTTCTTTAAACCCCGAGCTTATTTGAGCGCTGCTCTGTTGCGGCAAGGACTTAACAATACCCTCGCTTGTTACGCGATGGGTCTCCAATACGTTCTTTGCGAGCGAACCTTTCTCGCAGGCGAGCGCGTACAGAAGATGTATCGGCTGAGCGCCGCCCATTTTACACGCGAAATGCAGCGCATTTTTAGCGCGCGCGGTAAATCTATTTTCAAGATGTGTAGGTAGAATGTTTATGATATAATTATAATAACACATATATACATGGATTTCAAATACTTACACTAAAAACCTATATACATATATTTGACATCCCGGGAGGATTTTTTATAAAATGCGCATATGAGCAAAGAAAAGAGACAAGATGATAATCCTCAGGTGACAGTTGGCGTTCTAAATGAAGTATTAGATAAATCTTTCAAAGAGTGGGCTTCTTCTATTACCGGTACGATTTTAGAAGCCGTGAATTTTGGATTTGCGAATGTAAAAAAAGATATTGAAGAGATAAAAAGTCAATTATGGAAACTGGACCGCAGAGTTTTTGCGATAGAGGAGATACTCACGGAGCATGGCAAAGAATTAAGGCATCACAACACAGAATTTAACGAAATCAAAAAACTTCTTTTACAATTGCAAAAACAAGACAAAGCCGACGAGAAAAAAGTACTCCTGCTTGAACAACGCGTCGGGCGCCTTGAAGCAAAGGTTTTATAAAATAATCCTACAAAGTGGCACAAAACCAGAGATTACAAAAATAGTTGGAGTTTAACTCTGACTATTTTTGTATTTAGCGGATAAACTGTTTAATCCACACTTCTGTTAGATCATGCTATAATATATATATGCTGTGGAATCCTTTTTCTAAAAAAAAAGAACGAAGCTTGGGGGTGGATATCGGCACCTCGTCTGTTAAGGTTGTTGAGTTAATGCAAGACGGGGAGAAAATTGAACTCACAAATTACGGGGAATTTTCGCGAGATTCAGAATCAGCTGTTCAATCAAGTTCCCTGCGGCTTTCTTCGGCAAAAGCCGCGGATATCATAAAAAAGATTATACGGGAAGCGCGTATCGAGGGGACAAGCGCGGCTATGTCCGTACCGGTATTTTCGGGATTTTCTACCGTAATTTCTTTGCCTAAAATGTCTGACACGGAGTTTGCTCAAGCCGTGACCTACGAGGCAAAAAAGTACATACCTCTTCCTCTTTCGGAAGTTAAGTTTGAATGGACAAGAGTTGACGATACGCGGGTGCTTATTGTTGCTGTTACAAATGAACTTGTCAATAAATACAGCGAAATCGCGAAATTGAGCGGCCTTACCCTTATGCACCTTGAACTTGATACATTTAGTCTTGCAAGGTCGCTTGCCCCATCGGCGTTAATCAGCCAAAATCAGCATGAATCCGGGTCTTTAATAATAGATATCGGCTCACGGAATACAATTTTGGCCGTTGTTGAGCGTGGTTGGCCGGTATTTGCGCGGACATCGGAAGTTTCAGGATACGAGTTATCAAAGCTTCTCGCGAGTTCGCTCGGCACTGATTTTCTGCGCGCTGAAGATTTAAAGAAAAAACGAGGCGTTGACGCGGGGGCCGATGTCATTCTTCCGCTGCTGGATTCGATATTCATTGAGGGGCGCAGAATCATTGAAGAAAACTTGCGGACAAGAAATATAGACATAAAAAAAGTCGTACTCTCGGGAGGGTCGGCCAGGATGTCGGGGATTTTGGAATACGCGGCTAAATCCATTGGCCGGGAAGTTGTAATAGGATTTCCGTTTAATGATATAATATATCCGGACGTTCTTGACTCTACGATGCACGAAATGGGGCCATCGTTTAGCGTGGCAGCGGGTCTTGCCCTTAGAGAGTTTAGGTAAAATATGCCAATTTCTCTGATTCCTGCGAAAAAGCGGCAGATGAGGGTAGATATTAATCTTGGGCTTATTAAAAAAAATAAGCAGAGTGTTGTCGCTTGCGGAATTTTGATTTTAGTGTTCGTAATTTATGGCGCTTTGGTCTTCTACGAGGGGATTTTGCGAGGGGTGTCTCGCGATATCCAAGCGGATATTAAAAATTTTGAGAAACAGCGTAACGCGGACAAAGAAAACGCCGTTCTTCAATTTGACGCGAAGCTGTCAAGGTTAAGTTCAATTCTTGATAATCACATTTATTCCTCGAGATTATTTGTTTTTATTGAAAGCATCACTCACCCAAAGGCGCAGTTTATCAATTTTGGTTTTGCCTCAAACGAAGGGAAATTGACCTTAAATGGGGTAACGGAAAGCTATGAAACATTCGGCGAGCAGATCATCGCGCTTGAGCAGAGCGAAAAAGTGAGCGGTCTTGTTATTTTAGATGTAAAACTGCAAAAAACCGGACAAGTTGAATTCGCGATAGCGTTCAGCGCGGATGAATCTATTTATAAAGAGTTTGGCCCGTGAAGACGAGCGCGAAGCGCGAAGCCCGAACAGTTGCCAAACCTTTACCCGCCTAAATGCGCGAAGCGCTTTTGGCGGGTTACCCGCCCAAATTTTGCCGAAGGCAAAAATTGAGGCGGGTGCTAATTATTCTTATCATCTCAGCTGCGCCCTTCGGGCTTGCTTCGCTGAGAATAATTGCATGAATCCCAAATCCATAATTACGCTTGTCATAGTTTTGTTCGCGGGAGTGATTTTAGTTGTTTTGGTTTGGCCGAAGGCTCGCGCGGTCGGAGTTCTTCGCGGAGAAATTTTAGAGAATCGGGCAGACGCTTTGCGAATTGAACAAAAGCTGGAGACGACAAAGAAGGCAATTTCAGAGTTCAATAACCTTTCCCGCGCGGATAGGGATGTCGTAGAGTCAGCGCTTCCAAACGAAGCGGATTTGCCGAACCTCTTTGTCCTTATGCAATCCCTTATCGCTTCATCCGGACTTGTGGGGGAGGATATAAAGGTTATTGAAATAGATCGCGGCTTGGATATAGGTTTTTCTTTGCAGGGGAGCTATGAATCATTCAAACAATTTTTAGAGGAAGCAGAAAAAAGTTTAAGAATTTTTGACGTACAAACTATTAATTTTTCTGGCGATACAAGTAAAACACAAGATACTTTTAGATTTGGAGTAAAGATGAAGACATGGCTATACTAACCGCGCAACGGAAAAAGCAGAAGAACCTTATAGCCGCTATGATTTTGATTGTAGCAGTGACTTTGGGAGTTTTGTATTTTGGCGTTTTTAAGCAGGAAGGCGAAGAGCCGGCGGTTGTAGAAAGCGTTGCGAATTTGCTCCAAGGAATAAAGGAAGTTAAGCTTAATTTGGATATACTGCGCGATAGGCGATTTCTGGACCTTACGCCATATCAGAAACTCCCAACCGATATTAAGACGGGTAGGGATAATCCATTCGCGCCGTATTGACGCTGATAAATCAGCGTCTACAAATCTATGAATACTTACGAACAAAAAGTTCTTGACGCGTTTTTGAAAAGAAATCTGATTTCCAAAGAAAAGGCGGAAGAACTGAAGCGCAAGCTCAAAAATATAGAGGACTCTTTGGAGTTGATGTTGCTTGAAGATTCGGATATTTCCTCCGAAAATATATTGTCCGTAAAATCGGATATTTCTAAATTGCCCCCGGCTGCGGTTAAGGATATCAATAAAATTTCGGCGGACTTGTTAAAAGAAATTCCGGAAGAAGCGGCGAGGCAATATAAAATTGTGCCGCTTGAAAGAGCGGGAAATAAATTGAAGGTTGGCGTTGTGGACCCCGGGGATTATGGAGCGCGCGACGCTATAAGGTTTATCTCTATGGGGAGCGATGTTGTGCCGGAGGTTTATGTCATAACGCAGGAAACATTTAAAAAAATATTAGGCCAATACCGTACGTTTAGAACCCAAATTAAGGAGGCGCTTCTGGAACTGGAAATGGAACTCAAGGAAGAGAAAAAAATTCCAAAGAAAATCACCGTTGCCGAAGCTCTGTTAAAAGAAGCTCCGGTGACCAAGGTTGTGGCCGTTATCTTAAAACACGCCGTGGAAGGTAAGGCGTCTGATATTCACATAGAGGCGATCCCCGCGCGTACTCGCGTGCGATTCCGCGTGCATGGGACGCTGTATACAAGTCTTTTTCTTCCCCCGGGGATTCACGCGTCGGTTGTGTCGCGCATAAAAATTCTTTCAAATTTACGGCTGGATGAGACGCGTATTCCCCAAGACGGAAGATTCAGCGCGGAAATCAGCGGCCAGAGCATAGATTTCCGTGTTTCCACTTTTCCTACCCGTATCGGCGAGAAGGCGGTACTAAGAGTACTTGATCCGTCCATCGCGATTCGGGAGCTTCCGGAGCTCGGTCTTCGCGGACGGGGTCTTGCCATAGTTAGCGAGGCGCTTTTGAATTCGTACGGCATGATTTTGATATCGGGCCCTACGGGATCAGGCAAGTCCACCACGCTTTACGCGGCGTTGTCTTCGGTTGATAAAGAGGGGCTCAATGTAGTGAGTCTTGAGGATCCAATAGAATACAATATAGAGGGAGTAAGCCAGTCGCAGGTTCGTCCGGAAATAGGATATACGTTTGCTTCGGGATTGCGCCATGTTCTTCGTCAGGATCCGGATATTATAATGGTAGGAGAGATACGGGATTCGGAGACCGCCACTCTCGCGACCCACGCGTCGCTTACCGGCCACTTGGTTTTTTCCACAATTCATACCAATAACGCGATAGGGGTAATCCCAAGAATGATTGACATGGGCGTCCCCGCTTTTCTCATTCCAAGTTCCGTGTCTCTCGCGGTAGCTCAGCGGCTTCTGCGCCGTTTGTGTCCCTACTGCAAAGTCAGAGAATCCGCGCCGCCGAAAATCGCGGATCTTATCAGAAAGGAAATAGAAGATATGAACGAATCCGCGCGTTTAGAGGTTAATCTGCAAGCCAAAGATAGTTACGAGATCTGGCGTTCGGAAGGTTGCGATAAATGTTCGCGAAGCGGGACCGCGGGCAGGATAGGAATATTTGAGGTTTTAATGATGACCAGACAGCTTAAAGAAATAATTTACAGGGAGCCAAATGAAATAAAAATAGAGGAGGAGGCGAGGCGTCAGGGTATGGTTACTCTGCGGCAAGATGGTATAATAAAGGCGTTACAGGGAATCGTTTCAATGGATGAAGTTCTAAG
>CAYJWU010000024.1:7991-13960 GCA_964374025.1 uncultured Candidatus Saccharibacteria bacterium | reverse complement strand
CCCTGGAACGGCCGCGTCTGGCCAATGACAAACTCGCATATGGCAGAGGCAATAGCGCACTGCGCGATTCGCTTCAACGATCAGGAACTACGCGAAAAGTTTGTAGAGTTTTTCAACAAATGGATGCGCATGATGTGCTTTGACAACGACCCCTCGCGACCCAACAGCTTTGAGCATTATCACCCGCTCAATGGCTCGCCGAGCACAAAAGAAAATGGCTTCAACGATGTGAACGACTATCTGCACTCTTGGATAAATGACCTTGTAATAAAGTATGTGGCGGGTTTCAGACCACAAATGGACGGAGCATTCGTCGTAGATCCGTTCCCGTTTGGCATAGACCTTGAGCTTAGCAATGTGAGATATGCCGGCCATGCTATATCTATAAAAATCAAGGATGGGCTTGTCGGAATATGCTCGGATAATCTCCTTGCGAAAACCACGGTAGGTACGCCAATAAAACTTGAAATTAAATAACCCCGATTGCGGGGTTTTATTTTGGCATAACGCCTTTCCACTTCTCCGCCTCCTCTATAGTCCAGTATTTTTCGAGAAACTCTGCCTGCAGTTTATACGCCGGCCTTTCATAAGGGTGGTGCTTGCCCAGGAAGTGCGCAAGTTTTGCGGGAGTAAGCCAATGTTTTGTTATAATTGCCCTAAAAACAAGGCACGCTTCAATAACAAGATACTGGAACATATAGCAAGGCAACCACTTTTCAGATTCCTGCTTTATATGAAAAACTTCGTGAACCAGCAGCGCGAGGCGCACTGGGCAGCCGGCAGGATAGCTCATTGCCCACGACTTCTTTGATATAAAAATCGTAGAGCCAATGGTTATCGCTTGAGCGCCAAAAAGACGGCAAATCATATCTATCCGCGGTCCTGCCCGTATCTTTATTTTTGAAAGATCAACCCCAGGGACCCACTGGGCAAGAATTTCTTTCTCGGTATCTGTTAGCTGTACCATGCCCTGTCTCCATTTACCTTTGATATTTGATGTGCCTTGTGATATAATGCCAAACTCAAACAACCATGTCAAGATTCAAACTAAGATTCAAACTAAAATCTACGTATTATAAATAAGGACTCCCGCATAAGTGAGGAAATAGACCGTGTGCGCCATTCTATTCTCCCTAGGAGCTGATTGCCTCCCCTATCTATGTGAAGACTTGTGTCGCAAAACAGAATAGGCAATGATCGCTCCCGCAAGAGTCAAGATTGCGCCGATTAGATAAAAAATAGCCATAAAGTATAGATTATTTTGTTAGTATTATTATGCTGATACTCCACATTAAAAGTGCGGTTGCCACGCCAAAAAATATAAGTATCATGTTTCCATCAGCGGGTGAGACAACGAAGGGAATGACAATCGAAGCAAAAAAGATATGCCCTAAATTCGCGAATATGCCGGATACTGTTTTTATCTGTTCAGAACTCATACCATTTATACTATAGCATACAATATGCACAACCTCCAATTTTTGACACCTCCAATTTTTGACACCTCAAATTTCTGACCCCATTTTCCTCCTCCTTTCCCGCCTCAAAGCTTTGTGCTATAATATCACCCAACATCAATTATGTCAACCCCATTTAAGCTGAAATCGAATTTTAAACCCACCGGCGATCAGCCGCAGGCGATAGAAAAGTTGTCGCAGGGAATTTTATCTTACGCAAAGGATCAGGTGCTTTTGGGCGTGACCGGTTCAGGAAAGACATACACTATGGCTGGGGTTATTGAAAAGGTACAGCGGCCAGTTCTTGTAATTTCCCATAACAAAACTTTGGCCTGGCAGCTGTATCGCGAGTTTAAAGAATTCTTTCCAAATAACGCCGTTCACTATTTTGTGAGCTACTACGATTACTATCAGCCGGAAGCGTATATTCCCCAGTCAAACACATATATCGAAAAGGACGCGCGCATAAACGAAAAAATAGACCAGATGCGCCACGCGGCAACGCAGGATTTACTTACCAGGCCCGATGTAATTATAGTAGCTTCAGTTTCATGCATCTATAACATCGGCTCCCCAGAGGATTACAGCAACCTGAGTCTCAAAGTTTCGCTTAAACAAGCCATATCTCGGAAGGAATTATTGTCCCATTTGGCGACTCTAGGCTACACTCGCAACGAAATTGACCCCAAACCCGGCCAGTTCCGAGCTCGCGGCGATAGAATAGAAATATATCCCGCTACCGGAGAAAAAAAAGTAACTGTAGAATTAGCAAAAAACCGCATAAAAACTCTATCAGAATCCCGCCCGCCAGCCCTAAAAGCTAAAAGCTACAAGCTAAAAGCTGCCCGCATCTTCCCCGCCCACTTCTGGGCCACTCCCGACGACAAACAAAAAATCGCGGTGTCAAACATACGAAACGAACTCCACGACCATCTCGCTCTCCTTAAAAAACAAGGCAAGCTCCTTGAGGCGCAACGCCTTGAGCAGAAAACAATGTTTGATCTTGAGATGATAGAGGAGACCGGATTCTGCCACGGCATAGAAAACTACTCGCGCCATCTTGATTTTCGAAAGCCGGGCGAAGCGCCGTACACGCTTTTGGATTTCTACGCTTTCAATTCATCGGGGTCTGACCCCGATGAATTGAAGTTTTTAACTTTTATAGATGAATCTCACATGAGCGTCCCCCAACTTCGCGGCATGTATTTTGGCGATCGGTCGCGCAAACAGACGCTTATAGAATACGGCTTTCGTCTGCCCTCTGCTATAGACAATAGGCCATTGAGGTTTGATGAATTCAATAAACGAATCGGGCAAACGATTTATGTCTCGGCTACTCCGGCGGAATACGAGATAGGAAGGGCATCGCGAGATGTGGGGGGTGAAACCCCCCACATAGTCCAGCAGCTGATTCGGCCGACCGGACTTCTTGATCCCTTGGTTGAAGTACGGAAAACAAAAAACCAAATGGAAGACCTCATTAAGGAAATTGAAAAAAGAACTAAAAAAAACCAGCGCGTGCTTGTGACAACGATTACAAAACGCCTCGCGGAAGACATTGCGGAATATCTTGTGGAGAAAAACATCAAGGCGTACTATCTGCATTCGGAGATACACACGCTTGAGCGGCCAAAAATTCTCCGCGATCTACGATCCGGAAAACATGATGTTATAGTCGGCATCAATCTCCTGCGGGAAGGCCTTGATCTCCCCGAGGTTTCTCTTGTCGCGATTTTGGACGCAGACAAAGAAGGGTTTCTGCGCAACGACGTCACCCTCATCCAGACAATGGGCCGCGCGGCCCGGCATATTGAGGGGCATATCATTATGTACGCGGATACAATTACCCGCTCCATGAAACGAGCCATAAGAGAGACGAACCGGAGAAGGAAAATACAGGAAGAATATAATAAAAAACACGGCATAATTCCAAAAAGCATTGAGAAACCATTGGCCGCCGAGAATGGCGACCAACGCGGAAATACGCTGAACAATACGCGGAATTACGCAGAAACTAACGGCTTCAGCGATGTTCAGCGTTTTGGTTCCGCGTATTTCAGCGAGCTCGCGACCCGCGAGCTAAAAAAAGAAATGAAAAAAGCAGCCCGCGAATTAGATTTCGAACGAGCTGCCTGCTTGCGAGACAAAATAAAGTCCCTTAAGGGGGAGGGGTAAAGACGGCATTCAAGACCTGCCCGGCAAGGCGAAGGATCTCGGCTTTTTGCCAATCCTCGCGAAATATATCGTACGCGATGGAAAATCCAGATGCCCCCTGTGTCCTTGAATCGAAACGTTTTACCTTTGCGCTCCAGCGATCCTCTCTGTCTTTGGGAGCGCGCATACTAAAATCAAGCAGTATATAATTGTTAACATCCTCTTTCTCGGCTGGACGCAAAATAACTAGGAGCTCAATATCTTGTGCTACGTCGCTGTTTTGATAGACGTACTTATGAAAAATAATCGTGCTTTTCATCCATACGCGCCATTGCTTTCCATACGAATCGGCCAAGGTCACTTCGCGCGAAAAATTCGCCTGCTCAATGTTGATTTGTGGCTCAATATAAAGCGTCTCATCTGACAGTTTCGGCTCTGGCGGTTTCGTCGCCTCGGGACTTGGCGGGACAACAACGTTTTCATGGGTAGGAGCTGTGGCCAAACTTAGCTCGACTGCGGCCGCTTTCTTTTCGTCTTCTTTCCTGATTATTTCATCGGCGACTTCTGACCCAGAAACAGCGGGCGCCGGAACATCAGTAGTATTCGCACAGCTTCTTCCTGTCATTATTCCTAAAGACAATGCTGCCACGATCCCTACTACCGCTAAAATAATCCTAATGGCCTTAGCAACTTTTTTATTTTTCAAGGTACACCTCCTTTATTTATCCATATTTATAAGCTACCATAAGCCCAATACATGTCAAACTATTGCGGAAAAAAAATAAAGGTGTTATATTCCCATCATGCCCCGTAATGAGCCTCCACTAGTGTTCTTCTACGCGTATGTATTAGAAAGTCTAAGAGACGGAGATCATTACATTGGCTATACGAATGACCCCATAAGGAGGATAGAAAATATAAATCAGAATTAAAATAACAAGAAAAAGCCTTCCTCTGTGGAGGCTCATTACAGGGTATGCCAATAACAAGTTCAGCAAAAAAGGCTCTGCGTCAAAATAAAAAGCGGAGATTGGGCAATCTGCGTTACAAAACAAAAATAAAAACCCTGACGAAAAAGGGGTTGTCTTTCGCTGGGGAAGGAAAACTAGAAGAACTCAAGCGACTTCTGCCTTCTTTGTATAAAGCTCTTGATAAGGCGGTAAAAGTGGGTGTTCTCAAAAAAAATACTGCCGCGCGCAGAAAGTCCCTCGCAGCGCGGCGCCTCAATCCTGCTCCCGAACAAAAATAAGGCGTTCCAAAGCCTGCAGCCCTGCCACGGCGCCTGTTTTTATGCCTATATCCAAATCTACAAGCTTGCTGTAGATTTTTTTAACCTTACCTCCGCCAATTTGCCGCGCCTGCGCCACGCTCTTTTTCGCGACATATGGGTGCATGCCGCAAAGCCGCGCGATCTTTAAGGCGTCGCGTTCTCCGTTTTCTAAAAAGTCCGCGACTAACGCTATATTGCGAAACTGGCCGCATACCATAGAAAACAGATAATTTTCGTTATCGCCGCTTGCAATATGAGCCCTCAACAACTTAAGGGCTCTCGATTTATCGCTTTCAACAAACGCGTCCACGAGCGAAAATATCTGCGAGAACTCGGCGGGCCGCAGGAAAACATTCAAATCATCCGCGGTAATTTCACCCGAACAAGCATAGAACTTAATCTTTTTTATCTCGTTTTCAAAAGCCCACAAATCTCCTTTGGTTGCCGCAAGGAGCGTAAAAAGCGCTCCCTGCGTTACACCGATGCCCTCCTCTTTGATAAATCCTTGCGCCCATTTACGGAGCTCCGAACCGCTTAATGTCTTAAATTCCTGCGATTTACTGTTCGCGACAAGCCAAGCAAACATCGAGTTGACTTTTACCTGCCTGCCATGCCTACCGGCAGGCAGGTCTACGACCTCTTCATAAAAAACACAAATTACATCCCCTGTTTCTTTTAGGTTGTCCCTGCCATCCCATGCCATAAATTTTTCTAGAAAATCTTTTGAACTCAAAAATTCTTTCAATACAACCAACCTCTTTTCATCAAACATAGTTGCTGCTCCGACGGCATTATGGAAAGCGTCGAAATCGTTTTCGTCGGCATTAAGTACAATTAAATTTATTCCGCTTTTGCGGATTTCTTTATAATGCGCGATAATCTCCTTCAGTTTTTTACTGGACCTATATGTGTCGGGCCCGTAAAGAAATATAATCATAATTCATAATTCATAATTGACTATTGTGCTTGGCTCCACGACCTCTATCCAAATCTTGCCCGGAGCAAAAGCAATCTCCTCTCCTCTCATATCAAAAAATTTCAACGCGTCTTCGGCCGCCTTTTTTGCCCAGCTCCCTTTTATTTCTTCT
>CAYJWU010000024.1:0-7891 GCA_964374025.1 uncultured Candidatus Saccharibacteria bacterium | reverse complement strand
TTATATCCTTCAAATTTCGCGGTCAATCTATACCCCAGCTTCTCCGCGGCGTTAAGTATTCTTGCCGTTGATGTAAATCCATTATGCGGAGCCGGAACCCCCTTTTTCCTATAAAACGCGTCAAAATAATTTGGCATAGCATCTAAATTATCAATTTTACCCCTTAGAAGTTCATCCAGGGCAAATTGCGACCCTCCCCAATGCGCAAAAATTGCGTCGTACCCTTGCGCAAGCGGGATAAAATCGTGCCTTGCCGATCGTATTGACCCAATTTCTTCAGGATCTTCGCATGTAAAAATCGCCATCATGCGAGTTATAGAACCCGTAACAACCGGCATCTCAATAACTATATCCGCGAAAGCAATGCCCGATAACGGTCTTGCTTCCTGATCCTCCGCGATCATTACGGCTATGGGGCGTCTTTCGGGGGTAGCGCATTCTCTCTCGTCTTTGTCTTCGGTATCTGTGACTTCCGTGTTTCTCTCCACTAAAACGTCCCTTTCGCCTATTCTATACGTATAAAAAAACGCGCCCAGCGCGTAAATTAGAACGAGGGCTATCGTAAAAACGGCTAAAACTTTTAAATTTAAAAATCTCACCCTAAAATTTCTTTAACTTTTTGAACAATTTCTCCCGGAGTAAAATGCGCTTTAATCAAATAGTCCTTCGCGCCAAGTTCCATGCCCCTATCAACATCATCTTTCTGACCGAGGTTTGATAAAATAACAATGGGAATACCGGATATAGCCGGATCGCCTTTGGTCTGCTTTAACACTTCAAAGCCGTCAATGCCCGGCAATATGAGGTCCAGAAGAATAATGTCCGGCTTATTCTCCCGGATAAGCCGCAACCCCTCCTCGCCGTCAACGGCTTGCGCGGTCTTGAACCCCTCCTCCTCCAACTTTTTTACAATAAGATCGCGCAAAAATTGATCGTCTTCCACAACAAGGACGCTTGGGCCGTCATCGCGCGCGCGCGCGCCAAGATCCCCGCGCGCGCGCTCCGTTGCTCTATTTTTGGAAGATCCCAACAACGCGCTAACTTTATCAATAACTTCTTGGGGATCGAATTCCGCTTTCACTAAATAATCTTTCGCGCCCAGCGCCCTTGCTCTGTTTATCTCGACTTGCTGACCGGAATTCGAAATAATAATAACGGGAATAATGGAAAGCGCTTTATCCGCGTGCATTATTTCCAAAACCTCTATCCCGCTCATTTTGGGCATAATAATATCGAGCAAAACTAAATCCGGCTTCTCTCCTTTTACTTTTTGAATGCCGGCCTTGCCATCTTCCGCGCTCACAACGTCATAACCTTCGCGTATTAGCTTATCAGAAAGCATTGAAAGTAACGCCTTCTCGTCTTCTATAATAAGAATCTTTCGCATAAATATAAATATAATTCTACGGCTTGATTGGAATTGTAAACCAAAACGCGCTTCCTTTTCCTTCTTCGGATTCCGCGCCCATCTCTCCGTTATGAGCGGAAATTATGCTCTTTGCTATAAATAGTCCCAGGCCCGTCCCTGATGTCTGCATGCGCACGACATTGTCGCCCCTGAAAAACTTTGTAAAAAGCCGCCCCATCTGGTTTCTTGGCACGCCCACGCCCGTATCTTTCACGCGTACTTCCACAAACTCTCCTTTCTTTTTATATATTACCTCTACTTCTCCGCCAGGTAAAGTATAGTTAATGGCGTTTGAAATAAGGTTCTGCAAAGCTATGCGTAAAGCCGTCTTGTCTCCGCGCACAAAAGGAATTTTGCCTCTGGAACTTTTTATAGTCCTTATATCGATTTTCCTCTCCTTGGCGCGAGGCGTATTCATTTCTACCGCGTCCTTAATAATTTCCTCTATTGATACATCGCTAAATGTATACGCGAACCGTCCGGATTCTATGCGCGCGACATCCAACAAATCAGATATTAGCACTATTGTACCTTCATTTACATCATATCCTCTTTGGATAACGTCCTTCTGCTCGCCGTTCAGCTTCCCAAAATCGCCCGATAAAAGCATGCGGAATGTCCACTTTATTATAGAAAGAGGGGTGCGAAGCTGATGGGCGGCAACTGATACAAAATGTGATTTTGCCCGGTCAATTTCCTGGAGCTCGTCATTCAATTTAAGCAACTCGAGATCCCTCCTTACAAGCGCCTTCGCGGCCCTATCAAGCTCCACAAGCTGATCCTCCTGCTTTCTACGGACTTCCGAAAGCTCAAGGTCTCTGCGTACTAGAGTTTTCGCGACTTTATCTAATTCCTGAACCCTCTGCGTAAGTTCCCCGGTTCTCTTGCGCACTTTTCCTTCAAGATTCTGATAGGACCGACGCAGTTTACTTGCCATTTCGTTGAAGGTGCTTGCGAGCTTCCCAATTTCATCTTTTGTATTTATGTCAATCCTTACCGCAAGGTTCCCCCGGGCAATATAATCTGCGGCTTTAGTCAGTTTTTGAATCGGTGAAGAAATCGCGCGGACTAAGAGGAGTACTGCGAAGCCCAGCATGAGAAAAAGTATGGCGCTTAGGGCCGCGAGGGTATTTTGAATCTGCCGTATAGGCGCAAATACTTCGGCCGTATCGTGCCCCACCAAAAGAATCCATTTGAGTCCCTCGAAGTTTCTGAACCCTCTTGACTGCGCGTACGCGAATAATTTCTCTTTCCCGCCCCCACCCTTGGCGACAAAAAATCCGCTTCCCGGCTTAACATTCCCAAAAAATTCCGCGTTTGACAGATCTTCAAAAACCCGGAATGCTTTGGTGGAATAAATTAACTTGCCGTCCGCGGTTACAAGGAAAATCTCTGTTGTACTGTATTTTCTCGCCGCGGGCTCTGCCTCTCGCGCCATCTCTCTTGCGAGCGGGACTGTTTTTATAACCCCAAGAAAATTCCCTTTGGCGTCGTCAATGCGCACAGAAATCGGCATACTCCATGCCATTGCGCTTTCATCGTACTCAAATCCGCTTACATAAAAACCCTTCCTTTTTGCTTCCTTCCACCACTCCTCGTCTGCCTGCCAGTAATCAGAAGTTTTTCCGGTTTGGGCTATATTTGCTCCGTATTTATTTGTGACGAACGCTTCCCCATAAATCTGATAGCCGTACTTACGATCCCAGAATCCGATAAATTCCCGTCTCAATGTATCGGACGCGGAACCCGAAATAAGTTCTTTCATAAACGGAGTAACTGCGTCTTTCGGCGCGGAAGTCCACTCGGCATCTCGCGCCCGTATATATGTTTCGGCATTTTCCAACTCATCAAATGCCCGGTTTGATTCCTTGAGCGCGCTCTCGAGACTTACGTCTTGAGAGTACAGTTGAATTTCTTCAATCTTAATGTAAATGTCTTTATCGATTCTTCCCATTGTATCCCTCGCCAAAAATACAGAGTCCTGGCCGACTGACTGACGAAAGGCGCTTTGGGTTACAAAAAGCAAATATAATTCAAACGCAACAGTTACAAAAAGTACCAAAAAAAACGTAAGGACTAATTTGGTTCTTATCGAAAGCCCCATGTTTAGAAGTAATAACTAGTATTGGTACCTCACTGTTCCGTCTATAATCTGGGCCGGATGTATCGGGAAAGCCATGTCATGCTCGCCTTCTCTTACGTCAACAGTCCCAAGCGCGCCGGGGTGCGTAAACCCGGCCTCAAGCAATTCCTTCACCTTTTCGCGGGAGAGCTCCTCGTCCTCAAACAAAGCCGCGAGCATCTTTATAAGGTCGTATCCGGTTGCGGCAAAATAGGAGAAGGGCTCCCTAAATCTGGCTTCGTACTTTTCCTTGAGGCCCTCCGCAAAAAGGAAGGTCGGATTGTAAATAATCGGAGCTGTTATGTAAACGCCGTTTGCCTCGGGCAGAGTGTGGAAGGAGATATCTGCGGCGGCAAGCGTAGAGAATACGCTTCCCTTGTAACCATAATCTCTAATCTGTTTAAACGCGGCTTTCAAGTGCTGGGGGAAACCGACCGCGAGAATGCCTTCATAACTTGAAAGTTTTGCGATCTTGTCGGTAAAATCCGTTTCCCGTATCAAAAATGATTCTCCATTCACTGTTCCGCCAATTTTCCCAACTTCTCTTACAAGCCCGTTTAAGATAGACCGGCCGAATTCATCGTCCAGATAAATAACTCCGAGATTCCTTACTTTCGCTGATTTAAGAAGTGACATAAGAGCGGGCATTTCTACCTCCGAAGTCGGCCAATAACGAAATACCCACTCCTTTTCTTTTGTAACTCCCGGATCCGTTGCAAGGGTCGCAACGAGAACAACATTGTTTTCCTCAAATAGCGGGGCAAGGGCCGTGGAGACGGAACTATGCGTAGATATATACAGAAGCGGCGGACGCCCTGCTTCCATATTTTGGAATATCTCCTTACCGGTCTCGGCGTTTATTTTTGCGTCGTTAATTACCAATTCAATCTTTGACCCATTAATTCCTCCGAAGGAATTTATCTCCTCGGCCGCGAGAATCATTCCGTCCCGTACTCCCATGCCCTCTGTTGTGGGGCCGCTAGGACCCGTAACTGAAAGAATCGCGCCAATGACAATGGGTTCGTTTTCTCTGTTTCTTACAAAAAATATTAAGCCAGTAACCAGAGCTGCGCCAACACAAATTACGCCGACGCGAAAAATTTTATTTCTGTTCATTTTTCCCCTAATACAAGCAGTGTCATTGTCTCATTGTGGAAGTAGGCGGGCGTGCCTTTTTTGCCCAAAAGCGGCCCCTGTTCGCCGTATGTGTAAAACCCGATCATTTTTGCCGTTTCGCCAATCACTCTCTGTACCCCGTCGTTCTCCTCATGACAGCGCACTCCAAGAAGCCGGTTTCGCGCCATGCAGTTGAACATAATAATGACCTGCGGCTTTGTGCCCTGAAGCTGGGCAAGCGCGGTTTGCGCGGCGTCCTTTGCCGCAGCGATTGCCTTGTCGCGGTCGCCGATCATGAGACGGATTGTTGTGCCTTCCGGTATTTCGCCGGCGAGCGTAATCTCTCCCTTCTCGTTCGCGATAACGGGGTCCCGTATAAGAAGTTCATTGGATCCCGCAACACTCATGCCCAGAGGATATGTATATGCCATGCGCGCTATGGGCTCTCTTACAAGCTCCGCTGATTCCTTGCCAAAGTAATCCTGATAAATCTTGAGCGCCGGCTGGCCGTCAAGTTCTTTTAACACTGCTCCCTCTGATTTTGTCACCTTTAACGCTAATCCTACCGGCTCCCATCCATGTCGTACTCCAAACCCATACGCGAAGTCGCCGCTCAAGCCAATCCCTACGACGCAATCCGTCAGAAGTTTGCCGTTATAATACTGCCAGGTCTTTTTAAACAAATAGTCGTCTCCCGCGGATCCGCCCATGATGGGAAAGTTTTCGCCAAGCACGGACTGGACTCCTCGCACAATGGCAGAACCGTTTCCGGTAAGCCCTTCTGGGATCATAATAAAAAGATCTATTTTGCCGCCCGCGGCAGCAAGAACCGCTTTCGCGGCGTCGGCCCCTGCTTTGTTGGAGTTGCCGCCCGCGCCCGCGCCGTATCCCACGGTGAATTTAGTGTTCTCCGCGTGTATCGCCATCGCGATCACGCTCTCGAAGGTTGTTGCCGCGGACATAATTTCTCCCGCGGCGCTGCACCCAACAAGCGTCGCGTTGCCACGGGCTTCGTTCATGCCGCGAACAAGCCCTTCTTGATCAAATTTAATAGAGGAAAAAACGAAAATGATATGGGGATCCTTGCCTAGCTCTTGTATCGCGTTGGATACGGCTTCCTTCCCCGCGGCAACCGGATCTCCGATATTTGTACTTGATCCTACGCCCGAATAAATTGCCATAATATTGTTACTTAATTACTTAATTACTTAATTACTTAATTACTTTTAGCTCTCCCCATGAATGCCCGTATGATACGTCGACCGCTAACGGCACCGAGAGCGAATATATATCTTCCATTATATCTTTTATTAAAGGGTATGTCTCTTCTATTTTATCATCCCCTATTTCAAACAACAACTCATCGTGTATCTGCAATAATAGTTTATAGTTTTTAGTTTGTAGTTTGTAGTAAATCTCAACCATCGCCATCTTTATAATGTCTGCGGCGCTTCCCTGTATGGGATGATTTATCGCCATGCGTTCGGCTTGCGCGCGAAGCGGGGGATTCGTTGAGGCAATTTCTGGCATAAAACGTTTTCTTCCCAAAATCGTTTTCACATAGCCGTTTTTCCTCGCGAACTCCTTTGTGTTCTCTATATATTCGCGAATTTGGGGAAAGCGCAGGAAATAATTTTCAATAAAGGCCTGCGCCTCCTCTCGCGGAATATTCGCGCTTCTTCTAAACCCTTCAGCTCCCATGCCATATAAAACTCCGAAATTCAGGGCTTTCGCGCGAAATCGCATATCTTTTGTGACTTTGTCTGGAGCTACGCCAAATACTTCCGCGGCAGTCATCCTATGTATATCCTTCCCTTCCTTGAAATATTCTTTCATTTTTTTATCATCCGCGATATGCGCGGCAAGACGCAATTCCATCTGGGAGTAATCAAATGCCACAAACTTAAACCCTTCCTCCGAAATAAATCCTTGCCTTATTTTAGTTCCCCACTCGCCTCGTATCGGTATATTTTGCATATTTGGATTTGACGAAGAGATCCGCCCGGTCGCGGCGCCAAGCTGATCGAATTTGGTATGAATTCTGCCTATACGATCCGTAAGTCCGGGCAGAGGACTTATATAGGTAGAGTTTAGCTTCTGAAACTCCCTGTGCTTGAGAAGTTCCTTAACAATTCCGTGCTTTCCCAGAAGCTTGAGAAGCTCCGGAGCGGCCGTGGAGACTACTCCGCCGGGAGTCTTTTTAAGTCCTTTTGTCGGCAGAAGCAATCCGCCGGGGGGCGGAGCAAAAAGCACTTCGGAGAGCTGCTGGGGAGAATTTACATTAAATTCTTTGCCCGCGATTTTATAAATCGCGTCTTCCGCGTCCGCAAGCTCCCCGGTAATTTCCTTCGCGAGTTTTGCGAAATGCTTTTTATCTATCTTGATGCCCACATCTTCCATGCCATGTATCACAGGAACTAATTTCTTCTCGAGTTCGTAAACCTCCTTTGACAAAATCCCCTCATTGTAAAGCATTTCTATTTTTTCATACGCTGCCGCTGATTCATGCTGATTTTGACTGATTGATGCGGATTCCGTATCGGCATTAACCCGCCCATCATCAGCATTAGTCAGCGGGTTCGCCTCCGGCAGCCTCGCAATCAACGACCTGAAATTAAGCTCGCCAAGCACTCTTTCCGCATCTTTGCGGTTATAATCCCTCCACTCAAGATTCTCAATCCTAAAATCAATCGGCACGTCTTTGCGAATTGTCGCAAGCTCTCTTGAGAACAGCGCCTGATCTTTTTGCTGGACAAGCTTTACGCGCAACCCGGGCTTTATTCTTTTTGACTTTTCCGTGTTCTCTGTAAGCTCTTTATAAAGATCGTCTATAGAACTAAAATCCAAAAGCAGCTGGATCGCGGTTTTCTCTCCAACGCCCATAACTCCCGGGATATTATCCGAAGGATCTCCGCGCAATCCTTTGTAATCCACCATCTGTTTGGCCGTAAGCCCCCCAAATCTCTTTTTCACAGCTTCCTCGTCGTAGAGAATTGTGTCCGAAAGACCCTTCCGCATCGTGTACACGTTAGTGTACTCGTCTACGAGCTGAAGAGTATCAAGGTCCCCGCTTACAATGATTGTCTTGATCTTAGGACGCGCCTGCTTTCTTTGTATCATTTGAGCTATAGTGCCTATAACATCGTCCGCCTCAAACCCTTGCTTTTCATATACAGAAATGTTAAACGCCCCGAGCACTTCTTTCACTTTGGGAATCTGCGCGTAAAGCTCGTCCGGGGCTTTCG
>CAYJWU010000023.1:0-15318 GCA_964374025.1 uncultured Candidatus Saccharibacteria bacterium | reverse complement strand
AGCGCTTTTCCTTTCTTGAGTTTAAATTTCCAATCACGCTTTTGTTCCGCGCTAATGCCGAGCTCTCGCGCTATCGCCCTTGAGGTGTTCGGCAAGAATGGGCTAAGAAGCCAAGCGATGTTTCCCAAAAGAGTACAGAGTTCAGCTATGTATGAAGCAAATTTTTGAGAATCTTTATCCGGCAGTTCCCATAAGCGCGTAGAATCAACAAATTTGTCGCCATACGCAATAAGTTCCCATACGGCTTGAAGCGCCTCGTCGAACCTAAAATCTCCCATTGCTTTGTGATATTTTTTTTCTGCCTGCGCAATGGCCGTTTTAGTTTTGGGGCTCTGGTACGGGGCAAATCCCGTCTTGATATGCCGCGCGCCAAGATTGACTACGCGCGCCGTAAAGTTGCCAAGGCCCTTTGCTAAATCGGATTTATACCTTTCTTCAAACTTCTCGTATGTAAAATCGCCATCGTGAGTGGGCGGAATTTCCCGTAAAAGATAGTAACGGAGCGCGTCTGCTCCGTATTTTTCTATAAGAGCGAACGGATCAACTACATTGCCGAGTGACTTTGACATCTTCTCCCCGCCAACGCTGATAAACCCGTGCACAAACAAAATTTTCGGAAGAGGCAAACCGGCCGATAAAAGCATTCCCGGCCAGATTGCGGCGTGGAATCGAAGAATATCTTTGCCAATTACCTGGACGTCCGCAGGCCAGTATTTCTTGAAGCTTGAAGCTTGTAGCTTGTAGCTTGTAGGGGCCCCATATCCTACGCCGGAGAGATAGTTTACAAGGGCGTCTCCCCATACATACAGCGTGTGCTCCTTATCTCCGGGAACCGGAATGCCCCAGCGTAAGTCCTTGCTCGGGCGAGAGAAACTCACATCCTCAAGGCCCTGCTCGAGGAGCCGAAGGAGCTCGTTCTCTGAAGGGTTTGGAATAATTTTGAACTTGCCGCTCTTTATGGCTTTTTCTATTTGCTTCGTATACTTTGAAAGCCGGAAAAAATAGTTTTCTTCCTCAATAACTTCCGGCTCTTTCTTATGAAGCGCGCATTTCCCATCCACTAAATCTTTTTTAGTAATAAATGCCTCGTGGCCCACGCAATACAACCCCTTGTATTGCTTTTTATATATATCCCCCGCACTCTCAAGCGCCTGCCACATTTTTATAGCTCCGGGCCAATGAACTTTCCTGTCTGTGGTTCGTATAAAATAATCGTTGGAAATGTTTAGTGCCTTCGTAAGATCTTTAAAAATCTTGGAGTTTTTATCTACGAATTTTTTTACCGGCATTCCGGAATCTTCGGCAGAACGCGCGTTTTTCACTCCGTGCTCATCGGTGCCAGTCAAAAAGAAAACTTCCTCGCCAAGGACGCGATGGTATCTCGCCAAAACATCGGCCTGCGTCTTTTCAAACGCGTGCCCAATATGAGGGCTTCCATTCACGTAATCAATCGCGGTTGTGATATAAAACTTCTTTTTCATCTATATATGATATACAATGTAACTAGAAATTATGCTACTTGGTCCACACATACTCGTAGGCGCGGCAGTCGCCGCAAGCACCACAAATGTATTTCTTGGGCTTTTGTTTGCGTTTCTATCGCACTTTGTTTTGGACAGAATACCGCACTGGGAATATTCAATAGAGCCGCTTAAACAAATAAAAACGCGGGGGACTAAATATTGCGTGCCTATATTGAGAAGAATTGCCCTAGATGCAACTCTCGGCTTAATAGTGCTGCTGGTCGCTACGGGATTGAGTAGAAATGACACATCACTTTGGCTCTACATATTTGGGGGCGGGTTTGGGGTACTGGCAGACGGGTTAAGCTTCCTCTTATTTCTTGCGCCAAAAAACGCTATCCTCTCCAAATTCCTTAAATCATTTTATGCCCTTCACCAGAAGATCCACTTTAACAAAAAAGCGATGCCGCCCCTGCGCATCGGCCTCTCTACGCAGGCAATAGCCGTATTGCTTGCGCTCTACTTTATTGTTTTTTGAAATCTCTTACAAACTCCATTACCGTAACAGCTATTGGGATGGCAAGCAGTATCCCCCAAAAACCAATAAGCTTCGCGGCAACAAGAAGAGACACGATAATTATTATAGGGTTAAGCCCTATCGCGCGCGATAATACGCGCGGCATAAATAGGTTCTGCTGGATCTGTTCAATAAAGAAATAGGCAATCACAGCCACAAGGGAAAGCATTGGAGACTGGAAAGAAATAAGCGCGAAGGTTACAATCCCGGCTATTATGGGCCCTATAACCGGTATAACCTCGAGAACCCCGACCATAAAAGCAATGGTTAGCGCGTATTTTACTCCCATAAGCCAAAGCACAACGAACATAAGCGTCCCCGCGAAAAGCGCAAGCACCAGCTGCCCACGGAACCACCTGGCAAGTCTTACTTGCACACGCTTCCATAAATCAACCGCGTAATCCTGGTGGTCTTTTGGCACAACGGATTTCAGGAAGTGCTCGACTCCGTCTTTTTGGAGCAGTAAATAAAAAGAGGAAACAAACACCAAAACAAAAGATAGGATGCCCCCAAAAAGACCGGATACAAACGTGAAAATATTGGTAGTTTCACGCGCTATCTCTTGTTGGATATTTGTAAAGAACCCTCCCACTTTCTCTTGTATGCCGATATCCGAAGGCGTCCTGCCAAAAAATTTCTCTATGTCCCTCACAAGCTCCGTATATCCCGCCGGTAAATCCGCGGAGAGTTGACGAGTTTCGGTAATCAATATTGGGAAAACTAGATAAAAAACCGAAGTTAATATTGAAAGCGCGAAAATATATAAAACAACTGCCGCGGCAAATCTTGGGATTTTGATCTTCACCAGTCCCTTCACCGCGGGCTCCATGCCCGCCGCGATAACAATAGCAAAAAACACGCTCGCCAAAATTTGCCAGATAGAAAAAATAAACGCTACCGCGAGAAGCACGATGACCGTGCGGATTATGGTGGAGGTTGATATGTCGAAAACCTGCTTTCCCATATTATATTTCCCCTAATAAATTCTCGAACCTGCTTTTGTCTTCAAACGGCCCCACAAGAGCCAGATTCATTTTCTCGGGTACAAATATTTCCCTCGCGGCCCCTTGAATTTGCGAGGGGGTGATAGAATCCAGCTCTTTTAATATTTTTTCCGGCGAAAGAATTTGATTTTCCAATATCTCTTGCCCCCCCAGAAACTCGGCAACGTCATCTGACGCCTCAAGGCCAAGATAGGTCTTTCCGCGGATATAATTTTTTGCTTTTTTAAGCTCTGTATCAGATACTTTTTGCCGCTTTATTTTTTTATACTCCAAAACTATGGTCCTTACTGCTTTTTCTACTTTTGTGTTGTCAATGCCTGCGCGCGTAAACAGTGAACCGGTGTCGGTATCAGAATCCGATACAGTTGAAATATAGTAAACGAGGCCCTTTCGTTCACGCACGCTTATAAACATGCGGGAGCTCATTCCACCTCCAAGCAAAGTTGCGATAATCTGGGATGTGTACTTTTTTGGATCAAATATGCTAAAGCCCCTTGCGCCAAGACATATATGCGTCTGGTCTGTCTGTTTTGCTCGCAAAAGCGCGACCGGGCCCCTCTGCGTCTCTACTACCCTATTCTTTTCATACGACTTGCCGTGTCTCAAGGCAGAAAAACACTTCTTCACCTTTTCGAGCGCCGATCCGTCTTTTGCCTGCCTGCCGGCTAGGCGGGTGTTTCCGGCAACTATTACTACAGCGTTTTCCCCAACATATTGCTTATTAAAGTAATCAACGATATCGTTGCGCCTAATGCCCGCCATAGTCTCTTTTGTCCCCGTAATGGGCCAGCCGGCCGGCTGATCTCCGTATAGAAGCTCGCTCCATACTTCAAAGACCTTGCGCATTGGGTTATCGTTGTTCATATTTATCTCTTCAACGACAACTCCGCGCTCCCGGTTTATTTCTTTCGCGTCAAATTTTGAATGTAAAAGTATGTCTGAAACAACATCCAGCGCCAAATCAAAGTGGGCTGTGGCTACCTTTACATAATACCCCGTAAACTCCTCGCTGGTAAAGGCGTTAAACTCTCCTCCCACGCCATCAAGAAGCGAGCTAATATCTATTGCCCTTGGACGCTTCTCTGTGCCTTTGAAAAACATATGTTCCAAAAAGTGCGAGACGCCATTTATTTTCTTTGTCTCGTATTTTGAGCCCGTTCCAAAAAGCACGAGCACCGTAACGGCCTTCGTGTTCGCCATGGGCGCCACAATTACCCTGACGCCGTTTTTGAGGGTTGTTTTTTGATACGATATAGTCTCCATGATTTGTGTTGATTATAGCAAAACCACCCAAAATTAAAAGCCCCGGATTGGGGGCTATTTAACTTGGGCTCTGATAAAATCCAACACGACCCGAGGCATCAAACTGAACCTCAACTTTCCATGCTTTTCCACTGTCTAGGGGGTTGGAGCAAAAACTAATAACCCTCGTCCGCTCATTCAAGCTAAAACGCGTAACATCTGAATATATATGAAGCCCGCTAACAGAGACTTCTCCGCCACCAAAATGAATGTCAATCCGTCTCTGGGGTAATATAATACAGATTCTTATTAAGCGGATACGGGTGGGGACGGCAGCGTAGAAAGAAGCATCTATGCACACAGGCAAAAGAGATTCTGGCCTATATACAATATCAACCTTTAGGCCCAGTCTCTCCATGGCATCAATATCCACATCAAGCTCCCGCGCGGAACGGAGAAGCTCAAGGCGCTTCTGTACCTCTTTTAGTTTCTCGCGATCTTCTGCTATTTTGGCGCTACGTTCATCCGGGGTAAGTCCGCCGTAACGCATTTTATAGGCATCGAGTGCGTAATTAAACCTGCACTCTGGATCATCGGCCTTCATAAGAGCACCATCTAAAAGAAACCACGCCTCGCTGTTTAAGTCACTTTTTTTACTCAACCAATCGCGAAGTTCTTGCGTTTTGGATCCGCCAGCTGGCGGATTTTCTTCCGCTACAACAGTTTCTTGTTTCATTTGCGTTTCCCCTTTCATTACAAGTTTCATCGGTGTTCCCTTGCTGTCTCTGCGATTTGGGCAGCTCTTTTTGCTTTCGGGACAGAGCGCCTCGTCATTTCTTGCAAGCAATACGCGAGGAGCACTGCAATCTGGACAGTAAATCCGCTTTTCGCCAAGGGTCGCATGGACCAAGCGATCGCAGCGCGTGCATTTGAAGCATCCATCCCTTACAAGCGGTCTGCCGCAACCAGAGCACTCAAGATCGGCAACTAAAGATGCGTCACGCATATATTGCCTCCTTGAAAGGTACTATGATTTAGTTAAGAGCTTATTTTTTATTTTATCAATGGCATGTATACTTTTACCTTTTTCAGGCGATCGCGTCAAAATGGTAAAAATAAAAAGCCCCTGTAAAAAGGCTTACGTTACCTATCACTTTTTCTTGATGTAACTTCGTTGACAAGCCAGCCGATAAACGCCCCAATCAGCGGAGCAACCCAATATATCCAGTGGTTTGTCCAATATCCTGATACTGCCGCGGGGCCAAAAGCGCGGGCAGGGTTCATGGCGGCGCCGGTAAAAGGACCGCCAGCAAGGACATCAATAAAAACCGTACCGCCTATAGCAAGGCCTGCTGCCCAAGGAGCAAACTTCTGCTCAATAGCAGTACGAAGAATAACAGAAACAAGAAGTGCCGTAAGAACTACCTCTAAAAAGAACCATGCATTCATCGGAATCAGACCTTCCGCGAAGGTTGGAGTCCCGAGTTTTAGCGCGCCAACATCGCCCGCAACTGCTGAACCACTCGCGATGATATTTTTGACAACAAACTCGTTGAGTAAAAATACGGCAAGAAGAGCGCCGGCAAGCTGTGCTCCAACGTAAAGGCCTCCCCTCAACAATCCGATTTCCTTCATTAAAAACACGGCAAAGGTGACCGCGGGATTAAAGTGCGCGCCAGAGACAGCGCCGAACTTAAAAACCATCCATGCGATCGCGCCTCCGTGCGCGGAGGCTACCACCAATCGCGTTGAACCGTCATTGGCGAACCCCAGCGCCGCTGAAGCTACGAGCGACAAAATTCCTATCGTCACAAAAAAGAATGTCCCGACAAACTCTGCCATATACGGTTGCCGATCCCATAAAAGTTCACGCTCTTTATCGAGAACTAAAAACGACATCATTGCCACCCCCTTGTAAAAGTGCTTACTGCTCCTTTGATACTCCCCTACGCCCGAAACTTTGTCAACAGAACCGCAACGAGCTCCTCTACTTTGACTCGTTCCTGCGCCATAGTATCTCTGTCCCGAACAGTCACGGAATTATCTTCCAGAGTATCAAAATCAATAGTAACGCAAAATGGCGTCCCGGCCTCGTCTTGTCTGCGGTATCTTCGGCCGATGGCGCCTTGCTCGTCGTATTGAGCAGTAAAATGCGGCTTTAGCATATCGAAAACTTCACGCGACTTCCCAACTATATCGGGTTTATTTTTTACGAGCGGCAACACAGCAACTTTTACCGGCGCCAAACTTTTATGCAGTTTTAGTACAACCTCTTCTTCTTTTGTTGACTCGGTTGTGGTTGTTCTCCCGCCTTTTATTGTTTCATAAGCGTCAAGCAAAAACACGAGCACACTCCTGTCTGCGCCTGCAGAAGTTTCTACTACATAGGGATAGTATTCATCTTGCGAATCTTCGCGGTACTTTAGGTCTTGGCCGCTGTGCTTTGCGTGATTTGATAGATCCCAATCCCCCCTATCGTGAATGCCCTCGATCTCGCGCCACCCGAAAGGAAAATTGTATTCTATATCCGTTGCCCTGCGCGCGTAATGGGCAAGTTCGTCTTTTTCATGATCGCGAAATCTTAGATTTTCTTTTTTAACGCCAAGATCCAGGTACCACCGCATTCTTTCATTTTTCCATTGATCAAAAACCTTTTCAGCGTCTTTCGGATTAACAAAATACTCCATCTCCATTTGCTCAAATTCTCTTGTGCGATAAATAAAATTTCCGGGGGTAATTTCATTTCGGAAGGCCTTTCCGATCTGCGCTACGCCGAATGGAATTTTGACTCGGGATGTGTCTAGCACATTTTTATAATTCATAAAAATACCTTGCGCGGTTTCTGCGCGAAGATACGCCACTGTGCTTTCGTCTTCAACCGGCCCCACATGCGTCTTCATCATCAGGTTAAACTTGCGCGGCTCCGTGAGCTCGCCTCCGCATGAAGGGCATTTCTCTTCCTTGCCCTCCGAAGCTTTACAGTGTAGTTCCGTAGCTTTTAGCGAAGGACTAGCGAAGGAGGGGCCCTTCTCCTCCAGTTGAGTGTCTGCGCGAAATCTCTCGTGGCACTTTTTGCACTCGACAAGCGGATCGGCAAAGCCAGCCGAGAGATGGCCGGACGCTTCCCATACTTTTGGCGACATCAAAATTGCTCCGTCCACGCCAACAACATCTTCGTGCGTCGCGACAATAGAATGCCACCAAGCTTTTTTGATATTATTCTTTAATTCCACACCATACGGCCCATAATCATACACACTCGAAAATCCGCCGTATAGTGATGAGCTTGGGAAAATAAACCCCCTCCTTTTTGCCAACGATATTACATTGTCCATTTGGTCTGCCATTATTTTTTGTAAATTTTGTGAGTTCCAATGTCTAAAAACAAAACCTCCTGATTCCGGAGGAAAGTAAATTTGATTCTATATGAATAGTTTATCCGAAAAGACCAAATTTCTTGCTCCTTACCGGCAAGCTTATGTGTTCTTAGTCTTGGATCGAATGGGTCTTTACGGAAAACTTTTTCCTTTCTTTTAGCATATTGTTTAATTCCGGCGGGAAGTTTTTTGTAGTTTTTCTCAAACCGGGACGAAGTTTTAATTCTCATGGTTAATCGAGGTCAGACAAAGATTTTATCTCTTTGCACCTTCCCTCCTTGTAATCCTTCATTCCTTCTTCCACGAGCTTGTCCAATTCTTCTGCTTCCTTGCCATACAACTGATAGGTTGGCACCGCCCTTTCACGCAATTCTTCATATTCCTTCAAAGTCAAAACCACAAAACCTCCCTGTTTTTCAACGGCTCTTTTGGGAATTGTTATTGCGTCTTTTGTGATTTGCATTCTCATGTTTCCAGTATAACAAATTTTCCCAAAATGAAAAGCCCTATGCTATTGTACCACGCCATCGCCTTGGCGTATTCCTACATCGTAAGGCAGGGTTGTGTCAAGAGCTGGCGCAAAGGCCTCTATGAATTCGCCGGTGAATGTATCTGTGCCGCTTGTTTTCGCCTGCTCAATAAGCTCGACAGTTTGACCGCGCGTTTCTTCAGATGGGGTTAGGGAAACCTGGAAAGCAACGGATTCAACTGGAAAAACATACCCGACACCCCACGAAAGTCCTCCTATGTCCCATACTACGCTATGCGCCTCGGAATTATACGAAAGTTTATTTGCGAAAGGATAAGTCTTTCCTTCAAATATAACGCGTCTCGACAGCGGCGCTTCCACCCTTGTGTCCGATACTTCATTGAAGCTGTTTTTTATTTGCCATGAAATAGTGTAAGTAGTTTTCCCGCCGACTTTGGGCGGTATCGGCCCGGAGTTTGAAAATGGCCCCTCGTAATAGTAAGCTTTGCTTGATAAGTCCGCGGATGTACGCAATTTTATCATAGCTCCGCTCTCTGCCCGCAGAGACAGCCCCTTCAACGCTAGGGGCAGATTTGGGGAATCAATAATGGCAGAACTCTTTAGCAGTATATTTTTGTCTTTATAACTTTTGGGGGCAAGGCCCGCCTTCAGCGATACGGAAAACTCCACGCTCCCGCCCACTCCCTTCTCAAGGCGCGAAAGCGCGGAAGTAAAGTTTTTATTCCAGATTATTGTCTTTGTATTGGAGTTGAAATACCCAAGGCCCGTGTCCAGTGTCGCAAAGTCGAAGGTATCTCCTTCTAATTTTGCGGTTATCGAGGCGTCTTCAATATCAACTCCGCTCTTGTTTTTATAGTCAATTCTAAAATTCAATTTTTCCCCGGGGGAAGAAATGTGTTCGTAAACGCCGTTGACTGTTTGCGAAAACTCGAGCGGAGCCGAAGATATCAGAACCTCCCTTGAAATTTTATACTGCTCGGCAAACACGCCTTCTTCACTTAATCCTCCGAAAAGAAGATCGAAGTTCTTTACTTCGCTTTCATTGCCGCGTATTACGCCCTCAAACTCCACGGCATAACTCTTTTTCGGTTCAATTTTTTCAAATATCCAAGTTGTTGTATCTTGCGGCTTCGGCTCCGCGTCGCGGAGAGTAAAGTCCTCGGGCAGAATTATCCTCGCGGCAAGAGGCAGCGACTCGAGTTCTTTCTCCGCCACAAAATGAAACGTCCCGCGAAGCTGCTGGCCATTTACCGCTTTCTGGGGAATATCAAAAATCACGGTCAGCGGAAGAGACGCTATGCGTATTTTGATATTCGCGCTGCTTTCATATATTCCGCTTAAATTTCCCGGCGTGTACTCCGCGCGCGCCTTGATATCTCCCTCGCGATCCGTCTTCGTTGAAAATACGCTGATTTTTTTTGAGGATTCTCCGTTGGCCTTAATATCTTCAAAATCAATTCGCCGCTCACCCTCGCCCCCTCCCTCAAACGATAAAAATTCCGGCAATGTGACATATACGAGAGTGTTGTGGAGATTGAACTTTGACTTATTTTGAATTTTTACCTCAAACTCTACTTTCTCCTGCGCCTTAAAGGTCTCTGGTCCCTCTATGGAAAACACTACGCTCGTCGCGGAAAAACCCGACCTATTCAAAAAAAGATATCCGTAAAAAATAAAAGCCCCCGCGGCCGATACGAGAATTATACGCCACCAGGGAATCTTCTTTGCAAATCCAACTATTTTGCGCGTTATATCGTTGGTATCCATGGAGAAATTCTGTGATTAAAGAAGTAGGCAAACATATTCCCGAACATATCCTCAATACTCATAAATTCCTGACTGGTCAGCCGCACGCTTCTGCGCCGCTCCCCCCGAAGCATTTCTAAAAGTAATGTCGCGTTCTCTGATAACTTCAGCCGGGAAGGTTCTCTCATTAGATGTCCCTGATTTTCTAAAATATCCATTTGGAACTTTTTTAGGATAAGCCAAGCGTGTAAGCTGATCTCAAGTTTAGATTTATTACGTCCATATTGATCTAATCTATTTAAGATAGAATAAAAGTGATTAAAAAACTCATTGTCCCTGGCATTCTCCTCAAAAATATTCACTACGGCACTTGCCGCAGACAACGCGGCAATATATATCTTTGGATTTTTTGTAAGGCTGTTAAATCGATCGCGAGTATCAATGCCCGTAAGTATGTAAAACTGCTTCCCCTCCACAAAAATTATATCAACGAAATTAAAAATATCCAGATTTCCTCGCAATTTCGCCTCTATGCGTTTCGTACCCTTCGCCACCACCGCTATCTTCCCGAATTTTTTCGTATATAAAAAAACTTTCTCGTCCTTCTCTCTGAAATCCTCTCGTTTGAGAATAATACCCTGCGTTGTGTACATCGCTCAAAAGCCTGCCCGCCCCGAGAGCCGAATCATCGAGATTGGGCTTCGTTTAGCAACTTTTTAACTTCCGGAATAAACTCTTTATACAATTCCTCCACGGCATCAACGAACCTTTGTATCCTACTCCACCTAATATCCAGGTACTCGTGGGCTATAATATTTCTTAATTCGGCGAATTGAGCGATTTTCTCCCCAAAAGACTCGTTTATGTATAAAGCGCCAAACACTTTTAGAGTCTCGCGATAAGTTTGGGGAAGTTCTTTCTTTTCAGAAGAAAGAACTATTTTTGCTATATCCAGGGATGCCATAACTAGATTTTCTACCCACCGTTCAACGTCTCTACGCTTGCTGCCTTCTTGCGAGTACTCGTGCCAGGTTAAATTCTTAAACTTCTCCAAATCCTTGAGTTCATTTTCCAGAAAAGTTAGGTGCTCTACCAAACTTGCTTCGTCTTCACGCGTAAGCGAAGTAGAACGTTCTCGTATCTGCCAGAATTCTTTTGCGAAACCCCAAAAATCCACAGCTTCGTAATGAGTCTTGAGTAGAAGATCCAGATAAAGCTTTCGATCTTTTACGGCCAGCGGGATACCGGTATTTAAAATGCTAAATACCAGCTGAGGTCTAGCTCTGTTGAGCACCAAAAAATCAGCGTCTTGTTTTACTATATGACTCACATCCCCCCAAATCCTGCTTTCTCCTTCATAGTCTTTCCCGGTTTCTAGCTCGCCGTATTCATAGGGTTTAAAATATACCGCAATATCCCAGTCTGAAACTGCGCGCGCGATGCCCTTTGCGTGGGACCCGAAAACAAACGCCATAACCACTTCGTCGCGCCCCGCAAAATAACCCTTTAATTTTTCCAAAATTTCTTTATCCACTGCGATAAGTATATCATAAATTTACAAAAAAAGTAACCCGAAATAAAAAAGCGAGGAAACTTCCTCGCCTGCGGTTTGAAACGCTACTGGCTTTTCGGCCTATGGTCTACCCAGATACCAAATATTTTATCGCTTGCGCTATAAGAATCCTGCTCTTTCTCAATCTTCCAATCAACGATCTCAATGCCCGGGTGCTCTTTCTCAAATTCTTTCAGTATATTGAGTATAAGAGACGGATTATCGCTCGGCTTACCGACCTTATTTATGGGTATAAACGAACGATTCCCAACTGTTACAACAGCCGAAAAGTCATATGCGACTTGCGTGGTTGAGGGATTTACAACTGAAGGTTTTTCTCCCGCGCAACTTACAAGCGCCAAAAGTAATATGGCCACTCCAAGGGCAAATAGCAAACTTTTCTTCATCCCGCTTCCTCCTTTCGCCCGGGTTTCATTGTATTGCCATCATACCAAGCTCCAATAATCTGTCAATATACAAATACTCACGATCGTGAGTATTTGTATACTCTAGTGTTTGTACGTAATTTATGCAGTAAAAAAGCGAGGAAATTTCCTCGCTTTCAATCACTTATTACAGTTATCATATTGGCTGCAAGTCCAAGAAAAACTAGCATAGCGGCAAAAAAGCTTGTAAACAGTATTGCGCGCAACGGCCAATCGATAACACCCACCCATATTAGCCATCCGATCGTCAACCAACCCAACAAAGATAGGGAGCTACCTACCGCTAACACTTTCCCATTACCCGCCACAGAGCCCATAACGCCCATCTGCAGTTTCCTCATGTTTATTCTCTCCTTTACTCCAAGTAGCTTATTGTAATTTCCGCATTACATTCGGGGCACTGATACACATTTTCGTAGAGACCTGGAAAGCGGCCGTATGTCGGGACTCCCCTATACTCGACAAGCAGGATCAGCTCTTCGCTCGTCTCTTGCGACGATATCCTTGGACATCCCGCATTGTGAAACTCTTCTCGCGGCTTATTCAACTCACCTGTATTGACAATGGCCATGATTCTTCCGATTTGTTTGCGGATTCTACTAATTTCGGACCCTATCTCGCGTTTGCGTTCTGCTAAGACCCGAATCTTATCCCTTGCATCACCCAATTCCTTGTACAATTTAGCCAATCCTTCGTCTGCATACCGATATTCAGACATTTCTTCCTCCATTTGCTTCTTTTATCCCCAAAGTCCTCTGCCGCCAATGTCTAGCGGCAATCCTCCCCCGTCTTGATTTTGACTATCAACGCTTTCCGCATTCCCGCCTAGAAGCCAGATCACAAGAGCTCCTATAACAAAAAACACAATGGCTCCTACTGCGACCAATAAGGTACGTCTTTCTTTCTTCATTACGCCTCCTTCTCCATGCACTTCTTGCACTCGACCAAATTCGACATTTAACGTCAAATTCACAGAGCGCATTCAACGACTTAGTAGTGTCCACCATGCCCGTGTTCTTTTGAACCTACTGGAAAAAACTCAATAGTCTCTTGGTCATCTCCTTTCAGGTACTGCTCATACGCCCGCATAATCATTTCGAGGAGGAAATGTTTATCATCGCGAGGAAATACTGACCATAGCACCCGCGTCATTTGATCCTCTCCAGTAATCTCTTCCATCAGTTCTTTGGTGACAGACGGCTCCGTGTCTCCTTTTCTTGCAAGTTCTTCAATGCCGCACTCGGCAATAGAATGCTCGTAGGCCCCTGGATCGAGTTGTTGAATTCTTTCCTCCTCTTCTTGCTTCCAGTAGTACACTCTTTCTTGGACAAAGGGGTGGAGCCGTTCTGGATATGCCACAACGACTATGGGAGTACAAGCTCCGCTTTTCCAATTATGAATGTATGCGGTCACCACAACGATTTTCATTGTTGTCTCCCCCGTTTCCCAAGAATGATAGGTCCGCCAAACAGCAGTATCAGCACGGCCATTATCCACAAGAAGGGCCACATAAAACTTGTTGCCCATGCCATTGCATAGTCATCTGCATCATCATTGTCTTTCGATATTGCAATCGCATAGGAGAACACCGAACCATGTACGAAAGTTACAAACAGCCAGATGCCCACGCCTATCAGACCCCACCATTCACTCATATCCTTCCTCCTATCTTCTTTTTAGTAGTGTCCACCATGCCCGTGTTCTTTTGAACCTACTGGAAAAAACTCAATAGTCTCTTGGTCATCTCCTTTCAGGTACTGCTCATACGCCCGCATAATCATTTCGAGGAGGAAATGTTTATCATCGCGAGGAAATACTGACCATAGCACCCGCGTCATTTGATCCTCTCCAGTAATCTCTTCCATCAGTTCTTTGGTGACAGACGGCTCCGTGTCTCCTTTTCTTGCAAGTTCTTCAATGCCGCACTCGGCAATAGAATGCTCGTAGGCCCCTGGATCGAGTTGTTGAATTCTTTCCTCCTCTTCTTGCTTCCAGTAGTACACTCTTTCTTGGACAAAGGGGTGGAGCCGTTCTGGATATGCCACAACGACTATGGGAGTACAAGCTCCGCTTTTCCAATTATGAATGTATGCGGTCACCACAACGATTTTCATTGTTGTCTCCCCCGTTTCCCAAGAATGATAGGTCCGCCAAACAGCAGTATCAGCACGGCCATTATCCACAAGAAGGGCCACATAAAACTTGTTGCCCATGCCATTGCATAGTCATCTGCATCATCATTGTCTTTCGATATTGCAATCGCATAGGAGAACACCGAACCATGTACGAAAGTTACAAACAGCCAGATGCCCACGCCTATCAGACCCCACCATTCACTCATATCCTTCCTCCTATCTTCTTTTTTGTAGTATCCACCGTATCTGTGATCTTCTCTCACCACCTCACTTCTATGACATTGATGCCGGTCATGGCTTCGATGCCCATCAGAACGAGGATAAAAGCGCCTCCGGATGCGACTACGATTCCCATTGTGAACAACACAGCACGTAATAACCGTAGAGGTTCCTCAAATGGCGCGCTCGCGAGTCGCTCTTGTTGTTCTGGAGTCAGAGTCTGTAGCCATGCCTCTATCGCTAGATTGTTGCAGTGGTAGTCACTCATTTTTCCTCCTCCTCCTAGCCCCACATGCCTCTACCGAAATCTGAAGGCGAACCGCCTCCCTTAGAATCGCCTCCCTTGTCGTTTTTGTCTACTTCTTCAAAAAAAATCGATATAAAACAACCAAACCCAAACAAAATAAATACAATCGCAGGTATACGAATTGCGAGTGACTCATGAACTGTCCCATTGATTATCGCCATGCCAACGCCAGACACAAAAAGCACAGCTCCTATTCCTGTTACCACCTTCGTTCTTCGAGACACTTTTTCCTCCTTTCAAAGAACTCAAGCAAAGAGATGTTATCTCTCGGCCTGGAAGGCCTCGGCTACTAGTCCCCGAGGCCTCTCAAACCAAGCTTCAACAACCAAAAACCAGCCGCTGTTGGCTGGTTTTTGGCTTGCCCTGAGTTTGTCGAAGGGTGTATTTTAGAACGTTATTCTATTTATCTTTTCATTACTTTCTTCAGTATTCCGGCAATTTTGGCGCCAAAAATGACCAACAGCTTAATGCTGGTAAATGGATGCCAATAATTGCGGCTGTTAGATTGTTTTGTATCCATATATTCCGAGTATACTCCCCCCTCAAAATCTTGTCAAGGCCGTTTGCAACAAGTTGTTAGCAAGAAGTATTCGTTCTACCTGACGCATACCAAATACATACCTCCATTCGTAGGCCTTTTCTCGGATGACAGACTTCCCGCCAAAGACAATTTAATTATTTATCCACCACGAGGTTTTGGCATAGTCCTGACTTGTGCCACCCCACATTCATAAAAATCACGACCGCTTAATAGAGCGGT
>CAYJWU010000022.1:10818-15752 GCA_964374025.1 uncultured Candidatus Saccharibacteria bacterium | reverse complement strand
AGTTTCAATTAGGAGCTGTCAATTAGGAGCGACCCCTCCCATACGGTCAGTTGGCTTTTCTGTTAGGGTATGCTATGTTTTATGTAGTTATGTAGTTTTTGAAAACAGGAGGATTTCTTATGGATGCCAAGAGGATCGTCGAAGAATTGACACAAGAATTCCCTGGCAAGAATATTCTCATTCTGCCCCAGGACAAGCCTACAGAGATTATCTGCGAAATAGACCCATCCTCTCTGCATCGAGAAAGCAGTGTTGCTATAGCCTACATCGATCGTTCGGCTCCTCACTATCATAGGCGGGCTGCCGAAACCTATGTGATAGAAGAAGGGTCCTTGCGTCTCGTTGTAGATGGCCAAGAACACCAGCTTCAAGCAGGAGATACATTTGTCATTTCTCCCGGGCAAGTACACGAAGCTACAGGTGACGCTACAAGAGTCCGTGTTGAATCAAGCGGTCGTGGTTGGACTCCTAAAGACCACATCCTCATCCAAATAGTAGAGAGGGATAGACACTTTCAGCCTTGGCCGTACTTTTACGAAGCGTAGAGTTGCAGAACTACATCGCAAGCCCACTCAAGCCAATTACGGCGCGAGTGGCTATTTTTTTCAACAAAGAAAATAAAGTAAAATACTGACAAGTCCCACGATCGTACGACTTGTCAGTAGAATGAAAAAGTTGCAAAGCAAAGTCGCAAAGTTGCGTGGTTGCGTATTTTGGCATTAGTTAGTATCATACAAATATGAACGAGCAACTACCACCAGGACAAAATCAGCCCGAGCAGCTTACGAAGAAGCAGAGGCGCGAGCTTCGGCGGGAGGAAAAGCGTAAGGAGCAGGAAAGCGCAAAGAATGCAAGGGGGCGTAAGAGCATAATCATTTGGGCTATCGTCGTGGTTTTGGCAGCGGCAGCCGGCTTTGGTATTTTTAGATATCTTTTTTCGGGGGAAGACACCAGCAGAGAATTTGATGTGACAAACGCGTGCGTGAATCACGGAGGCATCAGCATGCACATACATCCCGATTTAAGAATTGTAATAAATGGCGATGCCGAAGTTATCCCCGCGAATATTGGTGTCACCCCGGCATGTATGCGCCCGATTCATACTCACGACAGTACCGGACGGCTGCATATTGAATTTCCCCGTCAGCGCAATTTTACGCTTGGCGAGTTTTTCAAAATATGGGACAAGCCATTTCCAAGCGAAATATCAATGACCGTGAATGGCCAAGATAATGCCGAGTACGAGAATCTTATTTTGAAAGATGGCGATAAGATTGAGATTAGATATGACAAGAAATGAAAAAAAAGATCCCTATAACTATTGTTATTTTTGGCGCGACGGGGGATCTTGCAAGGCAAAAGTTGTTCGCCGCGCTTTTCTCTCTTTTTAACCACAAATTGCTTCCTCAAAAATTTAAGATAATTGGATTCGCGCGGTCAAAGCTAAAAGACAGGGAATTCCAAAAATTTATAGAAGAATCAATAAAAGACAAGGGTGTTTCTTTTGTTAAGAGCGCTATATATCAGCCCGGTTTATTTGAGGACCCCAAGGCGTATATCGCCCTTGGAAAAGTCCTTGCGGGCGTTGATAAAGAATTTCGCGCTTGTTCTAATAAACTTTTCTATCTTGCGGCGGCGCCAAAGTACTACAAAACAATTTTTGAAAATTTGGCAAACTCCGGGCTTACGATTCCATGCTCCGATGGCAATGGGTGGACCAGGGTTTTGGTAGAGAAGCCATTCGGCGAAAATATACGGGCGGCGCAGGAGCTGGACGAGCTTCTCTCGCGTCTATTCCGCGAGGAGCAGATTTTCCGCATAGATCATTATCTTGCTCGCGAGACAATGCAGAACATTTTAACTTTTCGTTTTTCAAATAGAATTTTTGAGCCGTTATGGAACAACCAGCATATAGAAAAAGTCGAGCTTAAATTGCTTGAGAAAGGGGGCGTTGGCGAAAGAGGGGCATTTTATGATGAAATAGGAGCCCTTCGCGATGTAGGCCAAAATCATATGCTGCAGATGCTCGCTCTTGTCGCGATGGGCAATCCCCAAAGGTTCGACGCGTCCTCTATCCGCAGAGAGCGCGCTAAGATCCTCGAATCTTTGCGCTTAATTTCCGAAAGCGACATAGGAAAATTTACCGCGCGGGGACAGTATAAGGGGTATAGAAATTTAGGCGGCGTTAGGAAGAACTCAAGCACAGAAACATATTTTAAGGTAAAGACGCATATTGACAGCGCGCGATGGAGCGGCACGCCCTTTTTTATTGAATCCGGAAAGGGACTAAAAGAAAACTTAGTGGAAATCAATGTGCATTTTAAAGGTAAGCATCAAAATATGTTATCATTCAGGGTGAAGCCGAAAGAAGGCATTGTGCTTCGTTTTTGGGCAAAGAAGCCCGGTCTTCAAAATGATATTGAGCCCAAAAACCTTGCCTTTGAATATAGGGACAGGAAAGTTCCCGAAACGCAGGCAGAAGCGTATGAGAAAGTTCTTTTTGACTGCATCGAAGGCGAGCAGATGCTTTTTGCGAGCACAGAAGAGGTTGCGGCCGCTTGGCGATTTATAATGCCAATATTGACTGGCTGGCAGAAAGGCAAGGCGCCGCTTTATTTTTATAAAAAAGGAGGGGATATATGAAAATAGGGTACATCGGGTTAGGTAAAATGGGGAACAACATGGCGGGGCGGCTCCTTCTCAAGGGGCACGAGGTTGTCGCGTTTGATGTGAATGAAGAGGCGCGAAAAGAAGCGGAGAAAAGCGGGGCTCGCGTCGTTTCTTCAGTAGAGGAGCTTATTGTGAACCTGGAACCGCCGAGAGTTGTTTGGCTTATGGTTCCGCACGCGGCCGTAGAAGAGGTATTGGGGCAAATTGCGGAGCGTCTCGCGGATCGCGATACTGTGATTGACGGAGGAAATTCTCCATATAGAGAATCAATGCGCCGCGCGAACGCGCTTGAATCTGTGGGAGTGAATTTTGTGGACGTTGGAGTTTCTGGCGGCCCCGGAGGCGCGAGAGACGGGGCATGCATTATGGTTGGCGGAGATAAAGAGGATTTTGATAATCTTGAGCCGCTATTCCGTGATCTCGCCGTCCCAGACGGGTACGGATACATGGGCACGCACGGAGCGGGGCACTTTGTAAAAATGGTGCATAACGGCATTGAATACGGGATGATGCAGGCGATTGCCGAAGGGTTTTCCCTTATGAAGAAATCTGAATTTAACCTTGATCTTAAGCAAATAACCGATCTTTATAACCACGGAAGCGTTGTGGAGTCGCGCCTAATTGGCTGGCTGAAAGATGCTTTTGTGGAATTTGGGCAAGATATGAAAGGAGTTTCCGGCACGGTAGGAGCAAGCGGCGAGGGGGCTTGGACAGTAGAAGCCGCGAGAGATTTGGGTATACCACTGACGGTTATCAAAGACGCGCTGAAGTTCAGAGCGAAATCCAAAGATAATCCTATATATACCGGCAAATTGCTATCCGCAATGAGAAATCAATTTGGCGGGCACGAGGTAAAGGAGAAGTAAGGGCTCGCAAGGGCCTTTTTATTATGAAAATTTACGACATTTCTCTTCCGTTAGATAATAAAACTTTGCTATATCCGGGTAATCCAAAGATGCTTATCGAGCCACACAAGACCGTGCCGGAGTACCCGACTAATCTTTCTAGTATTACTTTTGGCTCGCATACGGGGACGCATGTTGACGCGCCGAGGCATATTGATAATGACGCCGTTGGGGTTGATAGGGTGAATCTTACGGCCTGTATTGGCCCCTGTCGGGTGCTGGATATCACGGACGCTTCGGAGAAAATAACTGTTTTTGCTTTGGAAAAAGAGGATATTAAAGAGGGAGAACGAATTTTAGTGAAAACACAAAATTCCCTTCGAGGATTTAGCGAATTTCCCGAAGCCCCAATTTACCTTGACGGCGACGCCGCGGATTATTTGGCGGAACGAGGCATTATACTTTTTGGAATTGATTGGCTTTCGGTAAAAAAAAGAGGAGGCCAAGACGCGAGGCCCCATACATCGCTGCTTCGGAAAAACATTGTGCTTTTTGAGGGGCTTGATTTGTCTCAAGTTGCGCCGGGCTCCTACCAGTTCATCGGCTTGCCCCTTAAATTCACCGACCTTGACGGCGCTCCGGCGCGGGCAGTATTATATAATATATGAAAGACAACGGCGATTATTCTGAACTAATTGAATATTTGGATGAAAAGTTTCAGAATACTGCGACTAAGAAGGACTTAGAGCGATTTGCGACTAAGAAGGACTTAGAGCATTTTGCGACGAAATCAGAATTTGGTATGCTCAAAAAAGATCTATCGGGACTACGCGAGGAATTTGATAAATTCAAGGACGAATCTCTTACGAATCAGGACGCTACGCTTAAAAAATTGGATATACTTCTCGACGAAAAAGACGTAGCAGTTTATCAGCGCAGGCAGGATAAAAAGCTTTGGCTTATAGTTCTTCGAGCCCTTAAAAAAAATCGCATTCTTACGCCCGCAGATACAAAACAAATTTCTGGATTAGAGATATTTTAAAATTAATAGTTAATATATGGCGCTTACACTTTTAATATTACTTACAGGTTCTCTAATATTTTTGCTCTACTATGAGCTTCTTTGGAAGGGGCTTGAGAGGAAACGAGGGAAAAATCTTGTTGAATTGACAAGAGATTTTATATTTGAGGGTGAAGCGCCTCAATTTCAGGGGGTCATGTCAAAAAATAATCCCTGGAGCGACAAAAAATATCGTGTTGTCGTGGAGATGCATAGACGCGGTCAATTGAAGCCAGAGGACCTCGCGCAGTCTGTGGGCATTTCCACCAAAGAAGCCGAACAGTGTCTTGACGAACTTGAGAGCGAGGGCAAGGTTCAGCAGGCAGGAGACGCGGAGCGAGGCATTTTCTACAGGGTTA
>CAYJWU010000022.1:0-10718 GCA_964374025.1 uncultured Candidatus Saccharibacteria bacterium | reverse complement strand
GAGGGCAAGGTTCAGCAGGCAGGAGACGCGGAGCGAGGCATTTTCTACAGGGTTACAAACGAAGCATGAGAAATATTGTAATATTAGGAGCCGGTTTTGCCGGATTAAGGACCGCCCTGAAATTGGAGAAATCTGGACTTCACGATTCCGCGTGGAGTATTATTTTAGTTGACAAGAATAGTTACCAAACCTATACTGCTTCTCTTTATGAGGCGGCAAGCGCGTATAGATGGAAGGGCCTCGAAGATATGCAAAAATTTGAAGAGGTGCTTGGGGGCTCGGTTTGCTTGCCTTTAGCGCAGATTTTACGCGGCAAAAACATAACATTTGTTCGGGGACTCGTAAGCGGAGTGGATTTTTGGAATAATGAAGTAAAATTGGAAAGCGGCGACTCTATTCCTTATGAATACCTCGTTTTTGCTCTCGGGTCAGAAACTATATATTACGGAATCCAAGGGGCCGAAAAATGCTGTTACGCGCTAAAAACACTCGAGGATTCTTTCCGGATACGAAGGCGGCTTGAGGACGTTTTTTCGCAAGCGAAGAAGAGCGAGGCTATCCGCGTTGTTATTGTGGGCGGAGGGGCGACAGGAGTTGAGACAATCGCGGAAATTGCCACATACTCGCGGCATCTTGCGAAAGATCACGGACTTGACTATGCCGATGTTCATATTTCTCTGTTTGAGGCGCGAGACACAATACTTGCCTCAAATTCGAGGTCACAACGCGAGGGAGTCTTGAGGCGGCTTAAGTCGCTCGGCGTTGAGATTTTAACAAATACCAGGGTTCAAGAAGTATTACCCGGCTGTGTTTTATTTGAGGGTGGGGAAAAGTGCGACGCGGATATTGTACTTTGGGGCGGGGGAACAAAAGGGCTTTCGATTCTTGGCGAAATTAATGGGCTTGAGGTAAACGATAAAGGATTTATTGCTGTCGACAAATTTTTGCAGGCAAAAGGATTGCGGAAGGTTTTCGCGATAGGCGACAACGCGGCTTTTGTTGACGAGGCAACGGGCAATTCCGCTCCCGCGACAGCTTTTATCGCGGAACAGCAGGCGGACGTGGTTTCAAAAAACATTATGCGGGCTTCGTCCGGTCAGCCGATTTTGGAATATAAAGTTTCAATTCCCGGATATGTTATATCGTGCGGCGGAAAATACGCGGTCGCGCGCATATTCGGCATCACATTTTCCAGCTTCTTCGGCTGGGCAGTCAAAAAACTTATTGACCTCAAATATTTCTCCTCCATTTTTTCATTCCCTTCCGCCCTAACCCTCTGGCTCCGGGAGCTGCGGCTATTTATTAAAAATGATTAAATTGTCGTTTCCAAATATCATGCGCTATTTTCGGCGTAAGTTTAAAACCCATTTTGCGTAAGGATTTTTTAGTTGTTCTATCCAACGCGTCTATCGAAAATGTATCGGCACCAACAAGTTCGTAGTGGTCACCGACTCGCGCGACTCTTCCAAAAAATACGCTACCCGGCTTAACCTGCAATGTGAGCTTCCGTTCTTGTACGTATACTTCTTTTGCGGTTTGCAAGTTTTTGAGCATCAGCCCAACGTCAATATCTATACTGGTTACTTCATATAAGCCATATATATTAGTTTCCAGAAGATTTTGATAGAGCGCCATTCCCGTAACAGAAAGCTCCAATCGATTTTCTGCGACGAAGTCAGCTAGAGCTGTCTTCCTATTCGTCAGTAAGAAGTCGTATAAAAACCATTCGTTAAAAAGCCCTTCGCTTTTTTCGTCGGTTTCAAGATAACCGCCTCGATCTAAGTCGGGACGATCGAAAAATTCCCGCAATGCGCGCATTATATCATCCCCATAGCGAGGTGTAGTAAAATAGTATTCGTATACTTTTGAGATTGATCCCTTGGGTAGCATAATCAATTAAACGATTTCGCTAAAACTGAATCGAAAAGTTTACCCCACAGGAAGCCGTGGGCTTTCCGTCGGGGGTATGTTTTTGGTTATTGGGCATGTGGATAAGTCCCTTGTTACATATTCGGCAAATATTCGGTATAATACTATTGTAAGAGAACAAGCGCATAGAGTCAATCATTTATGGCCACATTAACCAAGAGACAAAAACAAATATACGACTTCACCAAGTCCTACATCGGCAAGAGGGGTTTCTCGCCTACGCTGGAGGAAATAAAAAAGCACTTCCGACTCTCCTCTCTCTCCACGGTCCACCAACACATAGAAACACTTATAGATAAAGGATTTCTAACCAAAGACGATAACTTGGCGCGCAGTATCAGTTTAAAAGAAAATGTTTTCAATCTTGTTAAGATTCCACTTCTAGGGACTATCGCTGCTGGCGAACCCATTGAAGCAATACAACAGAAGGAGTTTATTTCTGTGCCGAAAACTAAATTGCCAGCAAATAGCGAAGTTTACGCATTGCGTGTAGTTGGCAGTAGCATGATCGATGAAAATATAAATGATGGGGATGTCGTTTTGGTTAAACACCAGACCACTGCCGAAAATGGACAAAAAGTTGTCGCTCTTATAGACAACCACGAGGCAACTCTGAAGAAATTCTATAAAGAACGAGGACGCATACGACTTCAGCCAGCAAACCAGGATATTGAGCCTATAATTCTCGACAAAGGTACGCCGATCATGATTCAGGGAGTTGTTCTTGGTATAGTTCAAACCGAGAGTGCTAGTATTGATGTTAAACCAAAAGAAGAAGAGAGGGGGGTGTATCAACAAACACTGCTTTCTTCTCGGAAAATTAAAATCGCGTACAAGCACACAAAAGATGCCGATGTAGTACTTTATCACGGAGATCGTCTCGATTTCATGAGGCAACTTCCGGAGAGATCCGTAAAACTCGTTGTTACTTCACCACCCTACAATATAGGGAAGGAATATGAGAAAAGAAAAGACCTCGGTATCTATCTGGCCGAACAAGAAGAAACCATAAAAGAGGCGGTTCGAATCCTTGCGGATGATGGTAGTATTTGCTGGCAAGTTGGGAATCACATCGCAAAAGATGGCGAGGTTTTCCCACTTGATGCCCTGATTTATGCAATCGGGAAAAGGCTTGGCTTGAAATTGCGAAATCGTATTATCTGGCACTTCGGACACGGCTTGCATTGCACAAAAAGATTTTCTGGACGGCATGAAACCATCGTCTGGTTTACAAAATCTGATGACTATACTTTCAACCTTGATCCGATCCGTGTGCCCCAGAAATACCCAGGCAAAAAGAATTTCAAGAAAAACGAAAAATACGGTACGCTTTCTGGTAATCCGCTAGGGAAAAATCCTGCCGATGTCTGGGAGATTCCTAATGTAAAAAACAATCACCCCGAAAAGACAGAGCATCCTTGTCAATTTCCGATCGAACTTATTGAGAGATTGGTATTATCGATGACAAATAAAGGCGATGTCGTTTTCGATCCTTACTTAGGCGTGGGCAGCTCTCTTTGTGCCGCGGTTATCCATAATCGCAAGGGATATGGATCAGATATTATGAAAGAATACCTCGATGTTGCAGAGAAGAGGATAAGAGAGGCCGCTAACGGTACGCTAAAACGCCGTCTTATGGGCACGCCAGTGTATCAACCGTCCGGTAAAACCAAGTTAGAGCAATTGCCAGAAGAATTTTTGAAAATTAGGAATAACCTATTTGGGGCCGGGCGGTGAACCTCGATATTTTCGTAAGCGAATCGAAGTAAGAGCTTTTTTCTTGTCTGATTTGAACAGCGCTTGTAATTTTTGTGCTTTAGTTTTTTCGTTGTCGGTTAAACCGATGCCAATAATATAAACAGGTATATCGATGTTGCTCTCGCCTCTATTTTCGAAATCAACCAATAGTTGATCGAAAGACGAAACGCCAGTAGACATTTCTTTTACTAACTTATTTCCCGGAACAACTTCTACGCCACACTCGATATATCCCAGTTTTTGAAAAATTATCATTTTAGAAAATATATCGTAGCCCATAAAAGCATACTTCCCAAATTGAATTTCTAAACCTACTTTGTTCTTTATGCCATCCATTTCACGGAATCTACCCTTACCGAAAGCATGTCGAGGTTCTGCAAACCTCTTTTTCTTCCCCTTCGCTTTTTCTGTCCATCCCTTTTTGTGTAGTTCTAGCTTTAAGTAATCGTTCATGTCGCGCGGAGAGAATAATAATTGCCCCTTCATTGTTTTTTCTTTACTTTCCTTAGTCAGAACAGCAGTAGCGTCAAGGTGTTTAATGGCGTTTAAAATCTCCCCAAGTTCGTTGGGATGTCTCTTTTTGAGGAACGTTTCTCCTCCTTTGAATGAGTAGATATTAACGACTTTCATGGGTTAAAAATTTAATATTTTTACCGTATCATTTATTTCTTTCGCTGACAATCTAATCCGGTATAACCCATTATAGCGGACATATCGGATCGTGACAGAATGGCTAAAAAAGTATATAATAAAATTTATGAAAATGAATATGCGCAAGCCTAAGATAATCGTAGCCATGTCCGGAGGTGTGGATAGCTCGGTTTCCGCGGCGTTGTTGAATGAGGGCGGGTTTAGCGTGACTGGAGTTTTTATGAAATGCTGGTCGGAAGACGAGGTGAAAACCGGTGTCTGCACGGCCGAGGAGGATGAGCGATACGCGCGCATGGCTGCCGCAAAGATTGGGATACCGTTTTATAGCGTTGATTTTGTACGAGAATATAAGCAGAAAGTAGTGGACTATTTTACCGCAGAATACGCGGCAGGCCGCACACCGAACCCCGATGTTATGTGCAACCGCGAAATAAAATTCGGGGTGTTTTATGATTGGGCAATGAAGGAATTTGGCGCGGATTACATCGCGACCGGTCATTACAGCCGACTTCGTCGGCAAACCCCAAACTCCAAATCCCAACCCCCAAAGTTACTAAAGGGCAAGGATACTGATAAGGATCAGAGCTATTTTCTTTGGGCGGTTGATAGAGAAAAATTGCGGAATGTTTTGTTTCCGGTCGGGGATTACAAAAAAGCCGAAGTGCGAAAGCTCGCGCGGAAGTTTGGACTACCCAATGCAGAGCGCAAAGACAGCCAGGGCATTTGTTTTATCGGCAAGGTGAATGTCGGAAACTTTTTGCACGAATATATTGAAGATAAGCCCGGTGATATCAGGAACACGGGGGGGGAAAAAATCGGGGAGCACGCGGGACTTCATTTTTACACTGTGGGACAACGCAGGGGCATTAATATCGGTGGCGGCCCTCCCTATTATGTTGCGCGAAAAAATCGTGCCGCGAACGCGCTTATTGTCGCGCGCGAGCATGACGACGAGTTATTTCAAGACTCTCTTGTTGCTTGCAATGTAAATTGGATCTCACAAAAACCAAAATTTTTATTCCGCTGCAAAGCAAAAATCCGCTATCGTCAACCGGATCAGGATGCTATAATAATAAGCGAAGATAAAAATGGAAATTTGCGCGTTGAGTTTGATGAACCCCAACGAGCCGTGACTCCCGGGCAATCCATAGTGTTTTATAAAGGAGAAGAACTTATGGCAGGCGGAGTAATTCTTTCAGCCAGAGGCTGATCCGCCTTTGGCGGAAATTTTAAGCGTCATGTTTGATATTTCGCAAAAATTAAAAAAAGTCCGTGATGAACTTGCGCGTTTCGATCAGAATATCCACGCAAAGTTGCTTGAGCGGCAAAAGCTTCAGGAAGAAATACTGGGGATCGAACAGGAGGTTAACCGGATCCGTACGCTGGAGCAGGGAATGCGTCTTAAAAAATCGCTGCTCGGAAGGGTTGATATTGAACTCTCGCGGTTAAAAATTCAAAAGATGCGCCTTGAGCGGGAAATTCCCTTAATGGAGCGCGAGTTTAAGCGCATGGAGCAAGCAAGCAGATTTGGTAAAGGACTTTAGTTATGGATTCTCGTGAACTACGCGAAAAATTTTTAGATTATTTTAGAAAGCGGGGTCATGCGATTGCGTCCTCAAGCTCACTTTTGCCGAATGATCCGTCTGTGCTTTTGACAACCGCGGGAATGCAGCAGTTTAAGCCGTATTTTGTTGGGAAAGCGGATCCTATTAGAGATTTTGGCAGTTTGAATACCGCCTCTATCCAGAAGTCATTCCGCACCTCCGATATTGATGAGGTGGGAGACGAGAGCCACCTTACGTTTTTTGAGATGATGGGAAATTTTAGCTTCGGGGGGTATTTCAAAAAAGAAGCGATAAAGTTTGCCTGGGAATTATTGTCTTCTGAACTGTCACTGCCCCCCCTAAATCCTCCCCTTACTAAGGGGGGGACTAAAGGGGGGGTGTATGTTACCGTATTCGGCGGTGATGAGTCGGTTCCTAAAGACGAAGAATCCAAAAGAATTTGGGAGTCGCTTGGCGTTTCTGATATTCGCGAAGCAGGCCGCGAAGATAACTTTTGGGGGCCGACGGGCAGCGAAGGGCCCTGCGGCCCGACAACCGAAATCTATGTCAATGACACCGAGATTTGGAATATTGTTTTTAATGAATACTACTGTAGGCCTGATGGCGCGCTTGAAAAGCTGAAAACTCCGGGCGTTGACACCGGCATGGGCCTTGAGCGGCTCGCAATGGTGTCCCAAGGCAAATCAAATATTTTTGATACGGATTTATTCTTGCCGCTTATGGAAATGCTTCCCGCCGACATGGAAACTTACACAAAGCGCGTAGTCGCTGATCACGCAAGAGGAGTCGCGTTTCTTCTATCCGACGGTGTGACTCCCTCAAACAAAGAGGCCGGCTATGTACTGCGCCGTCTTATGCGCAGGTTGCTTGTGTATGAGCATATATCGCAAAATAGCTATCGTTCTTCGGATCTTTTGGCAAGGGTTGTTTTGAATTATAGCGATTTTTATAAAGAATTAAATTTAGAAATTATAAAAAGTGAATTTTCAAAGGAAAAAGGTAAATTCCAAAAAAGTATCACAAGGGGACTAAAAGAACTTGAGCGCTTGAGTGATATCGACGCTCAATCTGCTTTCCGGCTCTATGAAAGCTTCGGTCTTCCGTATGAAATAATCAAGGAGCTCGGTGGAGGAAGGGCCGCGGGTCTCACGCGCGAGGATTTTGACAAAGAATTTGAAAAACATCGCGAAGCGTCCCGCGCGGGGCAGGAGAAAAAATTCGGAGGGCATGGCCTTATTCTTGATACTGGGGAGCTCAAGGCGGCAAACGAAGAAGAGCTAAAAATTGTCACGCGACTTCACACGGCGACTCATCTTCTCCAAGCGGCCCTCCGGCATGTCCTCGGCGGCAAAGCGCATCAGGCAGGATCTGATATCACGGCTAGTCGCCTGCGGTTTGACTTTACATTTGACAGAAAATTGACTGACGAGGAATTAAAACGGGTGGAAGATTTAGTGAATGATGTTATAAAAAGAAACCTTGACATGGGGTTTGTCGAGATGCCGTACGAAGAGGCAATAAAAACAGGCGCTTTATACTTCGCAAAGGAAAAGTATCCCGCGACGGTCAAAGTGTATTCTGCCGTTGATGTAAAAACCCGCGAAGTTTTCTCCCGAGAACTTTGCGGCGGCCCGCATGTCTCGCATACGAGCGAACTTGGCCATTTCAAAATCGTGAAAGAAGAATCCGTCGGCGCAGGCCTTCGCCGTATTAGGGGTATCGTGGAATAAAGTTTTTTATTTTTGTCATATAGTTCACGATCCCTGCCTGCCGGCAGGCAGGGTGAAAGATATGACAAAAACGGCAATCTCCCCATATTCCATTGATTCGTTTTTGAATTTATGTTACTGTGTTTTGTCCAAGGCACCAAGCCCTTGGAGTACATTCACAAGCCCGCCCGCGTGAGCTTACGGGCGAGACAAATAAGACAGGAGGATGAAATGACAACCGAAACGTCGTCTATTTCGAAGACCCGGATACTTAATGAATTGATTCAATTGGGTAGTTCGCAGGGCGGAGAAATAGAGAAATCTCTCAAAAAATTCAAGGATTTATACTTGGATTTGGATAGAATAGAGCGAATTACTGGTTTCAAATTTGGTGTTCCGTCTCTCGATGGCTTCGATCTAATTTTTCAGACTAAACGCATTGAAGGATCGGTAATCACAATTCGCATATGCCCACTTCAAATGGGGCTAGGAACATTTAGCAGTTTCTATATGGACGTACGCTTCAAAGAAGAGAACTGGAGGTCTTTTCGCAAAGTTTTTGGATGCGGTGGTGAATTGACCAGGGTTGGGTCTTTTGAACTGATCACGGGGTCTTATGTATTCTTTCAGGTCTCAAGTCCATTCGGGATTATTTTCATTGAACTACGCGATGGTTCCTTGAGTGTAAAGTCTAATTCCACACATTTTTCCGTAGATCGCTTGGCCGCTTACTAAATATACGATAATTACCCGCTCTAACAGCGGGTTTTTTGTTTACATACTTTCCCCCAGTTGGTAGAAAGCATGGTATCGTGTTGAATTTTTAGCCAATATCATGTATTTTAAATAATGGCACATTTACATTGAGAGCTGGAGGGCTTGAATGAGTAATCTAAAGACAATGACCGAGAAGGTGTTTGAGCGTTATCTTGTTCCTGGCTCAAAATGGCAGCCAGGGGAGCTTATTCGGTTAAAGCCAAATCGAGTCCTTTTGCAGGACGCAACCGGCGTAACTAGCCTTGCCTATTATCTTATTCTGCGGCCAGATGCAAGATCAGTCGAGGTGCCGCTGGCTGTCCTGTATATTGATCACAACACCCTTGCGATTAACAATCGCAACCCTGACGATCAAGGGTTCTTGCAGAGCGTCTGCGCGCGGCTAGGGATATACTGCTCACTAATGGGTAACGGGATTTGTCATCAGGTGAATACCGAACGCTTTGCCAAGCCCTATGACCTTTGGGTGGGCTCGGATAGCCATACTCCAACATCAGGCGCTCATGGCTGTATCGCGATTGGCTGTGGCGGCCTCGAAGCGGCAACTGTCCTTGCTGGTTATCCGTTCGAAATGAAGACACCTAATGTCTACGGAATACACGTAACCGGTAAGCTCAAAGAGTGGGTTGAAGCTAAAGACGTAATACTTGAAGTATTGCGGCGGATTGGAGTAAAAGGCGGCCTCGGGTACGTGCTTGAGTTTTTTGGTCCAGGGGTTAAGACCCTTTCACTGGAAGAGCGGGCAACTATCTCTAATATGGGGGCAGAAACCGGCGCTACAACTACTATTTTTCCGGCCGATGAGCAAACGAGAAAGTTTTTACGGCTCCAGGGGCGCGAGCACGATTTCGAACCCCTCTTTCCTGATAGAGGCGTAAAATATGACAAGGTTATGCGTATTGATCTTGCGGAGGTAGTGCCGCTTGTGGCTGTTCCGCATAGCCCCGGCAATGTTCGGCCTGTGCGTGAGGTTGCTGGTCTAAAAGTTGCCCAGGTTGCGATAGGAAGTTCGGTGAATTCGTGGTTTACTGATATGGCTAAGGTTGATGCAATATGGAACGCAAGGACGGTTCACCCCGATGTTACTGCGCCGGTTACTCCGGGTTCTGCGCAGATTTTAAATACACTGGTTAGAGCTCGCATCTGGGAGCGCTTGGTTAAGGCGGGCGCCACACCAATAACCCCCATGTGTAGCTGGTGCGTTGGGATGGGAAATGCGCCGCCGTCAAATTCTATCTCCGTGCGTACCGGCAACAGAAACTTTAAAGGTAGAAGCGGCACAGTAGATGACAGAGTTTATCTTGTCAGTCCTTCAACTGCCGCAGCCACAGCAGTAGAAGGTTGCCTCATTGACCCTCGCGATTTCGCAAAAAAGTATGGATTGCAATACCCGAAGATTCGAATGCCTAAGCCCCCGATCAATGATTCGCGCATTATTCCTCCTTTGCCAAAAGAAGAGCGAGCGAAAGTTGAGATTATTTGGGGACCTAATCATCATCCGCCGGAGAAGAATCCGCCAATGCCTGATGATATTAGGGGACGAATAGAATTGGTTCTCGGCGATGACATTTCCACCGGGTATATTTCGCCTGATGGGGCTGATACAATGTCCAAGCGCTCGGATATTCCCGCGATCTCAATGGATACTTTTAAGAATATTGACCCCTATTTTGTAAAAGTGGCACTGGAGAATAAAGAACGTGGAGTTCTGACAGCCATTGTTGCTGGAGAAAACTATGGCGAAGGATCGAGTAGGGAACACGCGGCTCTCTGCCCTCGCTATTTAGGAGTAACAGTGGTTTTTGCAAAGAGTTTCGGGCGTATTCACCGGCGCAATCTCATCCAGCATGGCATATTGCCCGTCTACATCAGCGGCGAATGCTATCTGTATATGAAAAGTGCGGCGCGGGATAAAATTGAAATTTTTGAGCTGGCGGATGTGCGCGAGTCTATTAAGGCGGGAAGGAACGAGTTGGCACTTGCCATTCTTAAGTCTCAAAGAGAGTTCAAGGTGCGTCATGATCTTGGCAGCGAACGCAGCGATGAACCTGAAATGGTATTGCAAGGCGGGTTACTCAATTTGCTTTTAGCTAAAAATTCGTAAAGTCCCAGCCCTGCAGCTGCGGGGCTTTTTTGTTTGTTTCCCTTCGAGAGATCCCTCGTAGGGGGAGAAACTTTTCTCCAGTTGGTAGAAAACAATGAACTTTACTTATCGTTATCATAAAGTGTTACCGATGTACCCTTCTAGTACACTACGTTCCAGTACACTACGTTCCTGTAACACGGAAATGATAACTTCAGGGTAGCGGGAAGTAGAAACTTCAGGGTG
>CAYJWU010000021.1:0-16832 GCA_964374025.1 uncultured Candidatus Saccharibacteria bacterium | reverse complement strand
CCAAGTAGGACATTTCTAATTTGGTATAGTAGGACATTATCATTTTGGAGCGACACATACTTTTCCCCAGTTGGTAGAAAACATGATATAATATATAATAGATGTGTAATGGGGAAAATAAATATACCGCGCGATTTTGGGAAAATATTCAAAGACCGCTTTAGGAGCGAATCATTTATCGTACTTGATATCGGAACCTTTAGCGTAAAAGGTTTATATGGGGAAGCAAAATCTTCAGGGCTTGAGATTATAGCTTTTTCAAACAAAGAGTACGTAGGGTCGGGAGATATCAACATAGACGGAAGTTTTAATTCAGAGGGCGTAACATACACCTGCCGCGCAGTCCTTGGAGAGTTAAAAAAATTTGTCACAAGGAGGAGGCGTTTTACTAATAAAGTCGTATTGGGCATCGGAGGCGGTTTTGTGCATGGCAAAACTCTGACACAAAGCTATATCAGAGATCACCCCAACGAGGAGCTCAGCGAAGGAGAGCTTGGCAATATTGTTCAAAGGGTACAACAAAGAAATTATGAGCAGATTCGCAGAGATTTTAAAAAGGAGACCGGCAGATCGGAATTGGAGGTTTACCTCATAAATGGGGCGTTAGAGGATATAAAAATAGACGGCTACCAGGTCGTAAATCCCATAGGGTTTACGGGCAAGGAGGTGTCTTGCGGTTTGTTTAATTCGTATATTCCCAAGGCCCATCTTGCGGCATTTGAGGGAATTATGAAATCCCTGAAACTGGAACTTGCCTCCGTAATTTCCCAACCTTACGCCGTATTCAGTTCGCTCATTTTAAATGAAGTTCCAGAGACCGATTTTATTCTTATAGATATCGGAGGAAGCTCTACGGAAATATCCGTTGCCCGCAAGGGAAGGTTAGATGATGTACGTTCAATTTCAATGGGGGGATCATCGTTTACAAAAAGTATTTCTGAAAATTTAAAAATTGGATTTTGGGAGGCAGAAAATATTAAACGGATATTTACAAAAGACGGCGTCGCTAAGTTTGCCGCGAAACGAATCGAAGCCATAATAATTAATGATATGGAATTATTCCTTAGGGGCTTGGAGATGATTCTTTCCGATTTGTCTCAAGTCAGCCTCCTTCCCTCAAAAATATATATATGCGGAGGCGGAGCGGGGATTCCCATTGTTGCAAGGGCGATTAAACAGCCGCAATGGCGCGCGCCTCTTTCTTTTTCCGAAAAACCGGTTCTTGCTCGCCTTACCCCCGGCCATATAGGTTGTCCATCCGATGCCCTTAAGGATGAAGTTCTCTGGACCGCGCCTTTTGCGCAAGCTCGCATGCACTTGCAAGAACTAAAACGCAATGATCAAATATCAAAAAATATCAGAAGAAGTTTACGGCTTATACAAGGATAATCCTTCTATCAACTCAGGATAAAAAATGGACTCTTACATAATACAAGTTCAACCTCGAGACGAATTAACCGTATTAATAGATAAGCTTATTCATACGCAAGCCGAGCGCGTGTATCTTTTAGTGCCCGATAGCTCCCGGATCGCCCAGCACAGCCTTAACTTCCGGCTGCTTAAACGCGAAGCTGATTCATTGGGAAAAGAAATCGTCGTGGTTTCCTCAAGCCCGAGGGTGCAAAATCTTGCCCTTAAATCCCAGCTTCAGGCGCATCAGGAGACGCATGAATTAAAAGAAAGCGCCTCAAGGGAAGCCGCTGAAGCGATTGCGAGGCCCCGAAAACTCTCGGATATTGTTGCGCCTCCGGCTACTTACCAGAGCGACGCGGAAGCTCCCCCCCCGCGGCAAAAGCCGCGCGAAAAGAAGAAAAAGGTTCGTCACGATGAGAGAAAAATTAAAAATCTATCCGACGGGACAGTCCGGAAAATCACAAGTTTTTGGATGAGGAAGCCCCTGCCAAGCCTGTCCCATAGAGCTATACGGGGCGTGCCCCACGTAACTTTGCCAGGCCTGCCGCGCGTGAAATTCGATGTAAAGCTCAACAACGCCGCGGTTTTGAAGGCGATTCTCGCTTCCCTGATAGGCGTATCTTTTCTGGTTTCCATTATTACTTTTTATCTAATATTACCAAGATCAAAAATTTATATTAGTCCAGCAACGGAAAAAGTGTCAATAGATTTAAAGATTAGGGGAGATACGAACGTTATCGCGCTTGAAGATGGCGGGGATTCCGTCGGCCGCGTGGTTCCTTCGCAAATTTTCGAAAAGTCCTTACGCGTTTCAAAGACCGCCGCATCCCGCGGAGAGAAAGACGTGCGGGAAAAAGCTACGGGCGTAATAAAGGTGTACAATTCATATAGTTCGTCTCCTCAAACCCTCGTACAAACAACCCGATTTGTTTCGGAAAGCGGAAAAGTATTTAGAACCATCGCAACTATCGTTGTGCCCGGGGCAGAAGTTCGCGATGGGGAAATTGTTCCAAGCTCGACCATGGTTTCGGTAATCGCGCAGGACGCCGGAAGGGAATATAATATCGGGCCCTCTACCTTCTCTATCCCCGGATTTAAGGGGACGCCTAAATACCTTGCTTTTTACGGAAAATCTGAAAAAAGCATGGGAGGCGGCGAGATTGGGAAGGTTAAGGTTATTAGCGAAGACGATTACAAGAATCTAGAAAAGCAGGTTACTTCCGAGTTGAGCTCCCAGAGCTCTACAGCGCTTCTGACCTTATTGCCAGAAGGATTTTTGATTCCCCAGGGCGCAAAATACACAGGCCAGATACAAATTGATTCTTCCGGAAAAGTTGGGGATAGCGCGGCGGAGTTTACAATCACCGGAAGCGTCCTAACAAAAGCATTTGCCGTGCGCGAAAGCGATATTAAAAAAATGCTGGCAAACGACTTTGCGGCGCGTTTCCCCAATATGCGTCGAAATGTGGGCAAAGAGGAGATAATCTACGAGGCCATTGATAGCCGCTTTGAGAAGGGTATTTTAGAAATGAAGGTTTCGCTATCGCATGATGCCTCCGCAATTATTGACAAGCAGAAAATTATAGAGGGGGTACGCGGAAAAACCGAAGCAGAGGTGCGCTCTTTTCTTTCAAGTTTCGCGAGCATCCGGGAAGCCAGGGTAACCTTCTGGCCCTTCTGGGTCAGCAAAATTCCCGATGATCTGAACAAAATTGAGATCATAGTGGAAGGGGAGGGGGAGGGGAATTGACTTTTTTATTGCTTTAATATAATATACCTTACATAATATGCAAGTTGCGCGAGATAATAAAAACCAGCGAGAGGGCATAGTTATAGAAGCCTTGCCAAATGTTACCTTTCGTGTACAATTGAGTGATAGCGAAAAAATTTTGGCGCATCTTGCGGGAAAGATGAGGGTTAATTTTATACGGATCTTGCCCGGAGATAGGGTGCTTGTGGAGGTCAGCCCCGACGGATCAAGGGGGAGAATCGTGTACCGCTATAAATGAAAGTACGTTCTTCCGTAAAAAAGATTTGTAAGAGTTGTAAAATAGTTCGACGCGAGGGTCGAGTTTTTGTTATGTGCAACGGGAATCCAAAGCATAAGCAAAGACAAGGTTAATAATATGCCACGCATTGCGGGGGTAAATATCCCAGAAGACAAAAGAATAGAGATCGCGCTTACCTATATTTACGGCATAGGGCATTCTTTGAGTAAAAAAATTTTAGCCCAATCTAAATTGGATCCCAATATACGCGCGAATAAATTAAGCGCGCAAGAGCTGAATAAGCTTAGGGGCCTTATAGAGGAAGGGCATAAGGTAGAGGGAGAATTGCGAAGAGAAGTACAGCTTAACATAAAAAGATTAAAAGATATAAATTGCTATAGGGGAGTCCGGCACGTTAAGGGGCTTCCCGTACGGGGCCAGCAAACGCGAACAAACGGAAGAACTATCCGGGGAAATGTCCGCCGTACGATGGGATCCGGCAGAAAGCCGGCGGCATCGCCTACATAGTTCGGCAGGCTCGCTATTAATAGTTTACGGCTCAATATTATGGGTAAAAAACGCGTAATAAAAGAAACTGAAGGAGGAGTATTAGACGCATCTAATGCTGCTTTGGAAACAGAAAAAAAACAAAAGGAAAACAAGCGAGCGGCAAGATTGGCATCTGCGCGCATTTATATTTCCGCAAGTTACAATAATACTTTAATTTCTGTAACTGATTCGCGCGGGGATGTGATTGTCTGGTCAAGCTCGGGAGCTATGGGCTTTAAGGGTCCCAAAAAGGCGACGCCCTACGCGGCGTCAAAAGTAGTGGAAAATGTGTTTGAAAAGCTGGGGGTAAGCGATCTTGGGAAAGTGTCCGTGTATGTGCAGGGCGTAGGCAGCGGGCGCGACGCGGCTATCCGCGCGCTTGTCGGTCGCGGTATAAATATTTTTTCCCTGCAGGATTTAACCCCCGTTCCGCATAATGGCTGTCGGGCCCGAAAAGCAAGAAGAGTTTAAAATAATTATTTTGTATGCCAGGGCGAGGACAAAGAACAAAATCAGAATATGGGCAGCAGTTTGCGGAGAAGCAGGGGCTTAAGGAAATTTACGGATTGCGCGAAAAACAATTTCGCGGGTATTTTAGGCGCGGCAAGGATCCGGATTCAATAATGCGGGGCCTCGAAATGCGATTTGACAATGTTGTGTACCGATGCGGCTTCGCGCCAACACGGAGAGCCGCGAGACAGCTTGTGAGCCACGGGCATATACAAGTGAACGGGCACGATGTAAATTTGCCGTCTTTCAGGGTTAAAATTAATGATATAGTCAGCATCCATCCTCTTAGCGCGAATATAGCGCCGTTTAAGGACTTGGCGTTGAGCTTGTCTAAATTTGAAACTCCCGCGTGGATTAGTTTGGATAAGATTGAGCTTCGGGCCACAATTAGCGCGTCCCCTAAAATTGAGGATCCTATGATAATAGCGAGCGTTAAGCCAATAATTGAATTTTATTCAAGATAATTAACAAAAATCGACATGCAGATTACTTTACCAAAACCGCCAAAAATTAAAGAACAAAGCGAGAACAGAGCCGTTTTCGAAATAGAAGAATTATACCCAGGATACGGGGTAACAGTTGGCAACGCCTTAAGGCGCGCGCTTTATTCTTCTTTGCCGGGCGCGGCAATTACAAAAGTTAAGATAAAAGGAGCTCCGCATGAATTCTCCACGCTGCCCGGAGTGCTCGAAGATGTTTTGGAGATAACGCTTAATTTGAAGCAGGTTTTCATAAAGCTCCATGGCGACGAACCTCAAACTGCCACGATTAAAATAAAAGGAGCGCGCAAGGTTACGGCCGCTGACATTGTTGCGCCAAGTCAGGTTGAAGTTATTAACAAGGATGCTCATATCGCAACCCTTACAAGCCGCGATGCGAATCTTGTGGCGGAGCTTACTATCGAACCGGGACTTGGCTACATTCCCGTTGAACAGCAGCAAAAAGGAGGGGCCGCAATAGGCGCGATACCCCTGGACGCGATTTTTACTCCGATGAGAAAAGTAAATTTTGAAATTGAGAATATGCGGGTGGGTGAGCGCACCAATTTCAACAGATTGCGCCTTGAGATTGTGACGAACGGCGCGATTTCCCCACAGGAGGCGCTTGAATATGCCTCTAATCTTCTCGTTGATCATTTTAAGTTAGCCGGCCAATTTGAGAAAAAAGAGGAGAAGATTAAAAAATCAGCGTCAAAAAAGAAGCCAAAATCCGCCGCTAAAAAGGCCGCAAAGCCAAAGTCCGGGGAGAAAAATAAAAAATGAGCAAGATAAAACGCGGAAGAAAATTTGGAAGATTGCGCGACCGGAGACGCGCCCTTTTGGGAAGCTTAGCGCAAGCCCTGGTTTTGCGCGGGAAAATTACAACAACCGAAGCAAAAGCCAAAGAATTGCGGGGCTTCATAGAAAAAATTGTTACAAAATCAAAGGCGGATACTCTTTACGCGAGGCGTTCCAGCGCGAAAAGTTTTAAAGATAAAGCCGCGGCTGTAAAGATCATTAAGGATATCGCGCCCCGATATAAGGACAGGAACGGAGGGTACGTACGAATCGTAAAGCGCGTACCTCGCCGGTCCGATTCGGCAAAAATGGCGGTGATAGAGTTTGTATCATGAAATACACCATTGACGCGTCAAATAGAATACTAGGACGGCTTGCAAGCGAGGTTGCGATGCTTTTGCGGGGGAAAAACGAGGAAAGTTTTTTGCCGCATGTTGATTCCGGCAATTCCGTAGAGGTTTTAAATGTTGAAAAAATAAAAGTAAGCGGCAATAAATTGACCGAAAAGAAATATTGGAGATACACTGGATATCCGGGCGGAATAAGAATGAAAACCTATAAAGATCTTGTGGGGGAGAGCCGGGGGGAAGTTTTGCGCAGGGCGGTTTACGGTATGTTGCCGCATAACAAACTGCGCGCGCGGTTTATGAAGCGGCTTCTCATTATATAAATAACATTATGCCACAAACGAAATCCGCGAAAAAAATAAAATCCGCGAAGAAGCCCGCGAAAAAGTCGCTTAAAAAGCCCGTAAAAAAGGTTGTAAAATCCCCGGAGCCAGTTTTGGCAGATGAAACTTTGGATTTGGACAAGCGTCCGATAAAGTATTACGAGGCAGTCGGGAGAAGAAAGCGTTCAATCGCGCGCGTGCGTCTTTTTACGCGAGGCGGGAATGGTTTTTCGATAAACAAGCGCGAGTACGTCCGGTATTTCCCGACTTTTGAACTTCAATCACTTGCCGATGGGGCTTTAAGAAAAATGAAGGTAATGGATAAATTCAACGTGTCCGTTCTGGTGCGCGGCGGGGGGGTGTCCGGGCAGGCGGAGGCGGTGCGGCACGGAACTGCCCGCGCGCTCGTGAAGTTTAATCCTGATTTTCGCAAGCGCCTAAAGCGAGCGGGGTTCTTAAGGCGAGATCCCCGCAAGACAGAGCGTAAAAAATTCGGCCTTAAAAAGGCGAGACGCGCTCCCCAGTGGGCCAAGCGATAATATTTATTTTACTTGTATTTGAGCGACAGAGAGTACAGCGTGTCATTGTCTAGAAAATATATTACTTCATTTTTTTCCTCGTAAAATATTTTTTTTGCTCCGGAGTTTATAAGTACATGGGTATTCCTATTATCTCTTCCGTCTAGTTCCGTTGCATTTATGGAATTTCCCATGGAGAACACTACGTATTCGTTGTTTTTGCTAAACCACACCGCGTCCCCAATCGTTTGCTCGCGCGCGTTTATAATCTGCTCATAGTCCCCCGCGCTCCGGAGGGGCTCGGTTCTTATGTCCTCCAGCCAGTAAACAGCAAGCTCGTTTTTTTTGATAAGAAGAATTTTTTTGCGGTCGCGAGCGACTATTGCCCTTTCCGTGTCGTACGAAATTTTTTCTAACGATGAGTCTTTAGGGGGTTTGGAAATCGCAGCGTTTTCTATATTGTAGGAAAAAAGCAGACGCTCGGCAGAATTATTAAGGGAAAAAATAATATTAGTTGAATCTCTATCCCATTGGACGTCGCCTATAGTATAGTCAGCGAAGGCGCTCGGCATGTTTAGGGCGAGGATTTCCCGTTGATCATTTAAGGAGTACAAACTCATTTTGGGAACTTGGGTATTCTTGAGAAATACAAAATACTTTCCCGAAGGGGATGGGAAAAAATCTCGTAAGTTTTCGCCAATTTTATTTATCTTGTCTGGATCCGGCAGGCCCGCCTGCCTGTCGGCGGGCAGGGGGAAAAGAGTAATATTTTTAGCTTCACTGACTAATTTTGGAGACACGGTTAATTTTTTTCGCCATGGGGAATAGCCCTCTTTCTTTACTTCGACAAGGTACTCTTTGGGGAGTAAGTTGCCCAAAAAGATATTTTGAAACACAAAACTGCTCTTTTTTGTAAATTCGCCGTTGAGGTATACTTCCACGGGCGCTGGTCTTGGCTCTAAGAATAACGCCCCGGTTTGCACTATAGTTTTGTTTTGCCAGTCAATGCGATATCCCTGCGAGTATCTAACTATAGCGGGCGTAATAACTAAAAACAAAATCGCGAATAAGGCAAATAAAAATGTTCGCGTAGATTTTTTCATGTAATGCGCGTATAATACACCAAAATTGCCCATATTGCCAGCCCCCCATGTGTATAGTATTGTAAATAGAGATTATTTTCTACGATGTCCAATAAATTTATAATCAATGGCGGAAATCCGCTTTTTGGCGAAATAGATGTTCTCGGCTCCAAAAATGCCGCGTTGCCCATTCTTTCGGCTACGCTTTTGACGAAAGAAAGATGCAGGATAAGCAACCTCCCGCGCGTGCTTGATGTATTTGAGATGTTAAATATTCTTGAACAAATGGGCTCTAATGTAAAATGGGTAGCCCCGAGATCTATTGATATTGAAAATAAAGAAATTAATACATCCCGGCTTGATTTCGACGCGCTAAATAAAATGCGCGCTTCCATATTGCTTCTTGGACCGTTGCTTGCCCGATTCGGTCAGGTCGAGAGAATGCGTTATCCCGGGGGCTGCAGCATAGGAGCGCGGCCGATAGATACGCACCTTGAGGCATTTCGCGATTTGGGCGCTAAAATTATTCTTGGAAAAAAGTTTTTTTCTGTCATAATGCCTGCTCTCTCAAGGAGGCCAAAGGCCGTTACCCTGAAAGAATTCAGCGTTACCGCGACCGAAAATACCCTTTCATTTTTAAGCGCCTTGCCGGCAAAGTCCCAAATAAAGATCGCGGCTTGTGAGCCGCACGTGCGGGATCTTGCGCGGTTTCTCCGAAAGATTGGCGCAAAGATAAGCGGAGATGGAACTTCCACTATAAATATTCGTGGGAATAGCCGGCTTGGAGGAGCTACGCATAGAATCTCTCCCGACTATATAGAGGCAGGTACTTTTATGATTGCCCCGCTTGTGTGCGGGGGTAGGGTTAAGGTTAGAAATGTCAATCTTTCTGATTTGGATTTTGTTATAAAGAAGCTTGTTTCTTCGGGCGCCGATATAAAGCTCGCGCCCGAAGATCACAGCATTGAGGTCAAGGCGAAATTTCCCGGCGCGGGATTTGGAGGAAAAAGAATGGTCATGGATAATATTCAATCTTTGCCGCATCCGGGAATCCCAACAGACCTTCAGTCGGTGTTTTCGGTGCTTGCAACACAGACAGAAGGAGCAACCCTTATACACGAACCCCTTTATGAGAGAAGGTTGTCGTGCATAAAGGAGCTTAATAAGATGGGCGCAAGGAGCAAGATATGCGATCCTCACCGCGCTATTGTCTGGGGCCCTGTCGCGCTTAGGGGTTCCAAAGTTTACAGCTACGATTTGCGCGGCGGCGCCGCTCTTGTGATAGCCGGCCTCGGAGCTTCCGGCACAACTTTGATCAAAGATATTGAGCATGTGGAAAGAGGATATGAAGATTTGGAGGGAAGGTTGAGGACTCTTGGGGCAGATATTAAAAAAATATAACTATGTTTTCTCCTCGCAAAATTGGTATAGACCTAGGGACCGCGAACTGTCTGGTTTACGTTCCCGGAAAGGGCATTGTTGTAAACGAACCCTCGGTTGTCGCGATTTCCGTAAATGACAATGCCGTTCTTGCCGTGGGAAATGAGGCGAAAGAGATGCTCGGGCGCACACCCGATACAATTATCGCTCATAGGCCCCTAAAAGATGGAGTAATCGCGGATTACAAGGTAACCGAGGCAATGATCAGATATTTTATTGATAAGGTTAGTGGAAGATTTCGCATATTAAAGCCCGAGATAATGGTATCGGTGCCCGCCGGGATTACTTCAACAGAACGGCGAGCGGTGGTGGAAGCTACGGTAAAGGCAGGGGCTAAAGCCGCGTATGTTGTAAAGGAGCCGATACTTGCGGCAATAGGAGCAGGCATTCCGATAAATACGGCATCCGGGCATATGATTGTTGATATTGGGGGAGGAACTACCGAGGTTGCCGTAATATCCTTGGGGGGGATAGTGTGCGTAAACTCCGCGCGCGTGGGAGGAGATAAGATAGATGCCGCGATATCCGCTTATATAAAAGAAAAATATGATCTTGCTATAGGAGAGCAGACGGCCGAAGACATAAAAAAGACCTTGGGAAGCGCTTTGCCCGTTAAGGATGAGCAGGAATACAATATAAGAGGCAGGGACTTGCTTACGGGCCTTCCCCGCAATATAACCATAAAAACAAATGAAGTGACAGACGCGATGACAGAGATTCTGCGCGTTATTGTCCAAACCGTAAAAACCGTGCTTCGCGAAACCCCTCCGGAACTTTCAGCTGATGTGATGGATAGGGGAATGATACTTTCGGGGGGCGTCGCGCTGATGACCAATATTGCCGCCTTGCTTACCGAAGCAACGGGAGTTCCCGCTCATATCGCGGAAGACCCGCTTCTTTGCGTCGCCAAAGGCACAGGCATTGCGCTTGAGAACCTTGAGGTATACAAGCGAAGCATAATGTCGAAGAAGTAGAGGGAGACCGTGACTCGATTTGACGCATATCTATATGTGTGGTATGTTGTCCACAAGTACCTTGAGTACGGGAATACAAAAGCGGTTGGAGGTGTAAAGTGCCTAGAGTACAGACTCCAGAGGATTTGCACTGCGGCAATTGCAACGCGTGTATAGCGCCGGAAGGCCGCATTACATGCATGCGGTGCAAGCAGTCCGTAGATATTGCTTCGGCTCCAATGAGCGGTCCTTGGTCTTGTCCAAAGTGCCCCGAGCACGGTGAAAGGCCAAAGACGCTAGCAAAAGACGGAGCGATACAGTGCAGATTCTGCGACCACAAGAACCCAATACCAAACATGGGAGCGAAAGCCATGAGCGAGGAAAAGACACTGACAATGACCTCTATCTATAGGGATGGTATCAATCTTAGGTTGGCAGAGATTAAACTACGAGTTCAGGGACACCGCGATTTACTTTTTGATGAAGACCTAAACAGGCGACGGGTTCAACTTGAGAACACCCTTGCGGTGCTGGATATGGGGTTTGACATTGAGCGTTTTGAGGAATTTATGTCCCTCCGGCCAGGTTTAGGCGAAACCCACGCGACATTGCCGCCGTCGGATGGGTACTTTGATTTCCGCCTCCCTATTAAGCGGTGTCAGGGTATCCGGGATGCTACGCTCGCTTTAACGGCCCCCCAAAAGAGCTTTGGTGTGTTTCTGCGCGGACTAGGCGAGAAAACAGAGTTTGATATGCGGGATATTGTTTTGGAAAATATTTCTTATTCTTCAGATTATCCCGAGGATATGCCCCAAGTAACCCTCGCGGGAAATGTTTTGGGGCTTCAGGTTCGAGTGAAAATTAACAAACACTCCATGTTAATCAGGGCTGGGAAGAACCCCGATGGTATATTGGGGCGGGCTGGAGACTCGTTTTATTATTCCCTGGAATTGGACGCTCGTCCGTAGAAAAAGAAAGTAGGGAAAATTCTGAAAATCACATATTTGGAAATCAAAGCGAGGAAACCCCTCGCTTTTTTGTTTAATGACTCAGCGCGTTGAGTTATTAAGTACAAATATGGTACAATCAGTAATTCATGGCAAATGAATTTAAATCAAAAAAAATTGCCTTAGTGCATGATTATTTGCTTGGGATTGGAGGGGCGGAAAGGGTGCTAAAAGTTCTGTATGAGATGTTTCCCGCGGCTCCCATATATACAGTGGTCTATGACGGAAAATTCGTCGAGGAGTTTTTGCCGCACGTTTCGGTAAGAGGCAGTTTCCTGCAGAAACTGCCTCTATTTTTGCGAAAGCGGTACAAATACTTTTCTTTTTTGATTCCCTCCGCGGTAGAGCGTCTGGACTTATCGGAGTTTGACATTGTGATTTCCTCCTGCTCCGCTTTCTCGAAGGGCGTAATCACGCGGCCTGACACCGTTCATATTTGTTATTGCCATACGCCCACAAGGTTTTTATGGGACTGGACCCATTCTTATTCTAGAACCCTGAATGGACAGGGAGTAAAGGGAGTTTTCGCAAAAATTATGATTCATTTTTTGCGTCTGTGGGATCAGCAGGCCGCGCGGAGAGTGGATTATTTTATAGCAAATTCAAAGCACGTGGCCGCCCGCATAAGAAAATATTACGGGAAAGAGGCAAAAGTTATCTATCCGCCAGTTGGGTACCTCCCCCCCCCTACCGCCCTCTCCCTGCCCGTCCGGCAGGCGGGCTTATCAAGGAGAGGGGTAAATGGGGGTGAGGTAGGAGAAGCTAGTTACTACCTCATAGTTTCCCAACTCCGTCCCTACAAGCAAATAGATGTTGCTATTGAGGCATTCAAGAAATTAGGTTTTCCGCTCGTAGTAATAGGCGAAGGAAGCGATAGAAAGCGACTTTGCAAGCTAGCCTGCGGCGTAAAAAATATCAAGTTTCTCGGGCGGCTGGATGACGGCGCCGTAACTTACTACTACCAAAATTGCCGCGCTTTTATATTCCCCGGCGAAGAGGATTTCGGGATTGCGATCGCAGAGGCGATGTTATTTGGCAAGCCGGTATTGGCGCTTCGCGAGGGAGGCGCGAAGGAAATTGTGATCCCGGGTATTACCGGAGAATTTTTTGACGATGCGCACCCAGTTGTGCTCGCGGATGGCCTTAGGCGGTTAAATCAAAATTATATGAACTATAGTCCGATTTTAATACGCAAGCGCGCGGAAAAGTTTTCGCGGGAGCGATTTGAAAGGGAGTTATTTGAGTTTGTAGGGAAATGTTGTAAAATATATTCATGAACACCGCGTTACTTCTTTCAAAACTTGCTTCTTCGGGGAATTTGCCGCATGCCCTTCTTTTTACGGGTTTGTGTCACTCTGCGAAAAAGGAAATGGCTTTTGGATTCGCAAGATGGCTATTTCATGGCGAGGGCGAGCTTGCCGAGTTTATCGGGGGAAATTGCGCTTGCGACTCGTGCGATATGATCGCGCGGGGTATTCATCCCGACTTTTTTGTTTTGGATAAATCGCCCGTACAAATAGACGAAATTCGTTCCCTTAAAAATAAGTTTTCGTCGTCTCCTTTCTTTGGGGGTCTGAAAATCGCCATAATCTCAAATGCCGAAACAATGAGAGTGGAGGCGGCAAATTCACTTCTAAAGCTCTTGGAAGAGCCGCGCGGAAACGCCTTAATAATTCTTATCGCGCCATTTCGTTCGCGCCTTTTACCTACAATTGTTTCCCGCGCGCTAGAGATAAAATTCCCTCACACGCGCGCAGATCTATCCGAATTCCAAAAAACAATCGAGCTACTGGAACGCGGATCGTTGCACCAAAAATTCGCAATCGCGAAAGGATACAATTTACAAAATAAAGCAGAGCTTGTGCGTATGCTTGACGCGTGGATTGCTAAAATGCGCGATGGGTTATTCGGGGTATATGATAAAAATAATCTCTATTCAATAAAAAAAATCTTAAAGGTCAAAAAAATTATTTCAACAACAAACGCAAGTCCCGAGCTTCTGCTCGAGGAGGCCTTTTTAAATTAAATGCGCGACGCCCTTATAATAACAATTACTTTAGTGGGTCTCTTTTTACTCATAGGATACATGTATAATTTGATGTCTCCGTATTTCACGAAACTTGGGGTCCTGGAACAGTCAAATGTTCCGGTTTCAGGCGACGGGGGAATTTTTCGTTCTTTGGATTCGGGGCGATCCTGGAGCCAAATAGGAGATGGCGCGAGCGACATTAAAAAAAGCGAAGTATTTGACATACAGTTCGACGGAAAAAATCCAGGGTCTTTAACCGTCGCCACGTCAAAAGGGCTTTATAGAAGCGACGATGGGGGAGATTCGTGGCGGCAAATTGCGAATGAAGCGTTGCTCGTCAATGAAGGCGTTACTTCCTTTGCGCCTGACCATAAAAATTCTCAGCGCATGTACATTTCGTCATATTTGCCCGCAGGGAGGGGTCGCATACTAAAGTATAAAGAAGGAAGATTTTATGAAGTGTATTCCACAAGCGACAAAGAGGATAGGGTCCTTGGCGTTTGGTTGGATCCGTATGAAACAAGCGTTATATATGCCGGCACGCAAACGGGTTTGTTTCTCGAAAGCAAAGATTTCGGAGAATCTTGGTCGGTAACGTGGAAATTTGAAGATCCAGTGCGCGCGGTGCATATGCTGCCAAGCGATACGAGAATAATGTACGCGCATGTGGGGGGGAAAATTTTTCTAACAAAAAATCAGGGAAAATCATGGCAGGATATTTCCGCGTCGGCGCGGGGAAAGTTTGGCGGAGATTTTCTAGTTCAACAAATTATCATTGATCCGCATAACGAAAATCGCATATACGCGGCTACAAACAAAGGACTTGTGCGTTCCGATAATGGCGGCGCAACCTTTTTAAAAATCGCGCTTCTCACGGCGGAAGCTGCGTCGGAGGTCAGAGCGATTGGACTTGATCAGGAGATAGAAGATATGATATATATCGCTGTTGCTTCACAGATTCATAAAAGCGAGGATGGCGGTAAAAGCTGGCAGGTTAAAAAGCTTGACACGGCAAGAAGCGTCAGCGTTATAAAAGTAAAACCCGATGATTCTAGTGTAATATTCGCGGGTTTAGGCAAATAAATTATTATGCTAAAAGATGACCTAGAAAAGGTAGCCGAATATCTAAGAGGGGAATTGGCAAAGCTTCGCGCCGGGCGAGCATCTGTTGATTTGGTAGAGAATATTACGGTTGAGGCGTACAACACAAAAATGCCCCTTAATCAGCTCGCGTCACTTTCAAGCCCCGAGCCGCGCCTTATTGTGGTTAGGCCCTGGGACAAAAGCATTATAAAGGACATAGAAAGCGCTTTGAGAAAAGCGATGAGCGGTATAAATCCGGTTCTCGAGGGTGATGTTATACGTATTCCGTTTCCCGCGCCCACCGAAGAGCGAAGGCGCGAATTAGTAAAAGAACTTCATGGTATAGTAGAAGAAGCAAAGATAAAAATACGGAGAGTCCGCGAAGAGGCCCTCGAGGAAGTGAAAACAAAAGAGGACAAAAAAGAAATATCCGAAGACGAACTTTTTCGCAAAAAGGATGAAATACAAAAAGTCGTAGACGAATACAATAAAAAGGCGGAGGATTTGGGGAAGAAGAAGGAGGGAGAAATAATGGCAATTTAGCTATAACCCACATGTTTGTTACTGTACTTATTTTTATCATAATACTTGCCGTATTAATCCTAGTTCACGAACTAGGCCATTTTATTATGGCAAAGAGATCCGGCGCCAAAGTGGAAGAATTTGGCTTTGGTTTCCCGCCGCGGCTGTTTGGCTTAAAACGCGGGGAAACCACGTATTCAATCAATCTTTTCCCTATAGGAGGATTTGTGAAAATCTACGGAGAAGATGGGGGAATGAAACAAGACCCAAGAAGTTTCGCGTCAAAGAGCATAAAAACCCGTTCTATTATTGTAGCGGCGGGAGTTTTGATGAATATATTTTTGGCAGTGATAATCCTTTCGGTCGGGCACTTCATTGGCTTGCCTCAAGTGTTGGATGGGGAGAGTAAAATTTCAAATGTAAAAAATATAAACATTCGCGTTGTGGATGTGGCCGAGGGCTCTCCCGCGAAAGAAGCAGGGATTGAGAGCGGGGATATTGTGTTTGGCATGAGCGCGGCTCTGGATAAGATAACTGATGTAAGGTACATAGAGGATATACAGAGTTTTACAAACGCGCATCTTGAAGAAAAAATTGTCGTATCCATCAAACGAGGCAATGCTGTTAGCGAAAAACAAGTTATTCCAAGAAGCGACCCGCCGGAAGGGGAAGGCCCTATCGGTTTTGCTATGGCGCGAACCGGTCAGGTTTCCTATCCATTTTATATAGCGCCCCTTAAGGGCATGGAGAGTACATTTCTTTTCGCGGTTGGTACCTTGCGGTCATTTTGGAGCGTAATCAGCGAAGTTCTTACAACGGGAAATTTTGGGGGCGAGCTTGCCGGGCCCGTGGGAATCGCTGTTATGACAGGAGAGGCGCAGAAATTGGGTTTCGCTTTTCTTTTGCAGTTTATTGCTTTAATCTCAATAAATCTTGCGATAATAAACATCTTGCCATTCCCGGCGCTCGACGGGGGACGATTGCTGTTTTTTGCTATTGAGAGAATCAAAGGTTCACCGGTGAAGCAAAAGTATGAAAAAATGGCGCATACCGTGGGATTCGCCTTGCTAATACTCCTGATGATCGTGATTACATTTCGCGATATTGGGAAGTTTTTGTAATAAAAAGCCCGGGTTAGCGGGCCTTTTTGGCATCTCTGATGGTTTGTCGGGCAAGAGACAACGCTATAAGGGCTATGGGTATTGCCGCGATCCCATCCGCGCGATAATATTCGGTAAAAAGTATTATAATCCCGCCAGCTACCACTCCCATTGAAGCCAGAATATCTATTGAAGTATCAACGAAAACTGCTTTAACGGTAGTGTCTCCTTTGTGGCGTATCAGCAGGACCAAAAGTATGAGGTCTCCCACGATGTCAAGCGGGGCCATAATTATCATATATTCACTCGCGACTTCCCGCGGGTTGTATATTTGCAATATCCCGAATGCGGATATCAGCAAAGCGCCCGCGATGATTAGGTATCCGATAAGCTGCGTTGCCTGATTTTTCCGTAGTTTGCTTGCGTAGCTCTCTTTACGCCCGCGGGAATTTTCTTCCAAAGAATGGCCCCAAAGCGCGGCAGTATGCACCATGCCGTGGAGTCCATTATGCAGAGCATCGCCGAAAATAGCCGCACTGCCGGAAATTTGCCAGATAATCAAGTCAGCAATAAAAAACGAGAAATTTAGAAGTATTCCAAGCTTAAAAATCCAGTGCGGGCCATGGCTACGGTTATCCATGGCCATTGTCTCATGGCGATGGTCACCCATAGCATGCCCTCCCTGGCTTAT
>CAYJWU010000020.1:0-18516 GCA_964374025.1 uncultured Candidatus Saccharibacteria bacterium | reverse complement strand
AAAAGTTGCCAAGGAGAACTTGGCGATTTCTGTTGTGAGTATACAGGAACTGTACGAGGGACGCAGCACCCGCGAATCGGAAAAGGAAAACTATCTCCTCGCCACAATCGCTCCATTAAAAGTTCTATCGTATACGTACGAAGTAGCTCAGTTTGCCGGCGAAATGGCAAGGGATATCTTACGACCGATTGAACTTGCCGATGCCGCCATCGCGGCAACCGCCATTCTCAACGACGCCGACTTATATACGCTCAATAAAAAGGACTTCCGAGGCATACCGGAGCTACAATTTCTCAAAGAATAAATAGTTAATATAGACAACCGTGTCCTCTGTTTGATAAAGTTATACAAATGGCAAGGTATATATTTGTAGTAATCCCTTATATTCTTTTTGCTTTTCTTGTATCCCCTGCCCGCGCCGCAAGCACGGGCGATATTGTGATAAATGAAATTGCATGGATGGGCGGCGTAAACTCTTATACAGATGAGTGGATAGAGTTATATAACAATACAGATACCCTAATTGCGCTTGAGGGCTGGATTTTAAGAGCCACGGATGGAAAGCCGAACATATCTCTTGAGAAAACCATTGCCCCAAAGGGGTTCTTTTTACTTGAGCGAACAAACGACGTAAGCGTACCGGACATATCAGCAGATCAAATATATACCGGAGACCTCGGAAACTCCGGAGAGCATCTTGAACTTTTAGATGCGCGAGGCAATCTTATAGATAGAGTAAACGCATTCGGCAGCAGTTGGATTGGCTGGGGAGGCGACAACACCACCAAACAAACAATGGAGCGCATAAATCCAAAGTTGACTGGGTCTGCATCCACTAGTTGGAAGACGAGTTTAACCGCGGGAGGAACACCCAAGGCGCAAAATAGCGTATATTCCACGCAAGAAAGCCAAATCTCGGATACTGTTCCCGCGCCCGGACCCGCGCAAGGGCAGCAAAACCTATCCGCACCACCAAATCTCGATCCCGCCCTTGAGCTCAAAACTCAACCAGACGAATCCGAGAAAACAGCCGTACGGGCCGATACCGACAACAATGCCCCGGCAAACACTCAAGCACACACGGCCTATCCCTCCAACATTTTTATAAACGAACTTATGCCCTACCCCTTGGGGCCTGACGAGCTTGAAGAATGGGTTGAGATAATAAACGAAAACAGTGAGCCGGCCGACATTTCTTTGTGGCAAATAAAAGATACTCTAGGAGCTACCAATATATACGCCCTGCCCAAAGGCACAATTATAGCGGCAAGGGGTTTTCTTGTGCTTTCCCGGTTGACTACAAATATAACAATGAACAACGACGGCGACGCGGTGCAGATCATACGGCCCGATGGAGAACTTGCGCAAACGGTGCCCTACGAGAAAGCCGAGAAAGGAAAATCTTTTGTCAGAGAAAGTGGTCTCTGGAAATGGTCTAGTGTGCCGACGCCAGGGAGCGCGAACATTGTTCCCGCGCCCCTGAAAAATGCGGGAACAATTAGCGACGTGAAGGAGGTGGTAAAGAAAGCGAGCCCCAATAAGGTAGAAGTGGGGGCCGCAGAAACTACTACCGCAAAACAACTCGCCTCTGTCGGCGAAGCATCCTCGGGAAAACTATCCTCTCGGCTTACTGCGTTTATCGCGTCTTTTATAGCTCTTCTCTCTGCTGCCTTCATATTTCTCCTCAAAAAACGCCTTGCTTGACCTGCCCGACCGGCGGGCAGGCGGGCCTTGCTTTTTATAGAAAAACAGGGCAAAATAAGAAATAAGAATATGTCCGGCCACAGTAAGTGGAAAACAACAAAACATCACAAAGCGGCAGTTGACGCCAAGCGCGGCAAGGTTTTCGGCAAACTCGCGAAAATTATTTCTATAGCCGCGAGAGAAAAGGGTGGCGACCCCGCCATGAACCCGCGCCTGCGCATAGCCATTGAGACGGCCCAAAAGGAAAACATGCCAAAAGAAAATATTGACCGCGCGATAAAACGAGGAACCGGAGAGGGTGAAGGTGCTACGCTTGAGGCGATAACATTTGAAATCTATGGCCCGGAGGGTGTGGCTATAATTGTTGAGGCGATAACTGATAACAAAAATCGCACGCTTTCCGAAATAAAAAAACTGCTTTCGGTACACGGAGCAAAGCTCGCGACAGAAGGCGCGGTGCGATGGGCATTTGAAAAATCGCAAGAGGAATGGATCCCCAAGTTTCCTATGGACATAAGCGCTGCAGTGCGCGTTAAGCTTGAAAAGCTTTTTGAGGCGCTTGACGAACATGACGACGTGCAGGAAATTTATTCTAACATAAAATGATTATTCTCGGTCTTGATCCCGGCACGGCAAGGACCGGATATGGCGTCGTAGAGAGACAAGGAGGCAACCTTGCGTGCGTAGATTTCGGCTGCATCAGAACGCCGGCACAAATGGAAACCGCTCTGCGCCTGCGACTTATAAGAAAAGGGGTAATAAATGTAATTTACAAGTACAAACCGGAGATCGCCGCGATAGAACAACTTTTTTTTACAAAAAACATAAAAACTGCGATATCAGTTGCCCATGCCCGCGGAGTCATTCTGGAGGCTGTCGCCTCGCGTAATTTGCCCATACAGGAATACACTCCCCTCCAAGTAAAGCAAGCCACAACAAGCTACGGCAAGGCCGAAAAGTCGCAGGTACAAAGAATGGTAAAAATATTACTCAATCTTACGGAAATCCCGCAACCGGATGACGCGTCGGATGCCCTAGCTATTGCTATTTGCTGCGCAAATACATGCCCCAAATAACCACCCTTCTTATACAAAACGGCGTCCCAGAACATGTCCTCGCCTGGATGTTTATGCTGCCGATAGCGATAACTTTTGCCGTTATAGGCAGGCAGATTATAGGGATTAAGGGCTTTAGCATAACATCTCCGGTTTTGGTCGGTTTTGCTTTCGCCGCAATCGGATTAGAGTCCGGCCTTATTATATTTTTCGCGGTGCTTCTCATGGGATTTCTTATAAAATCGGTTCTCGATAACGTAAGGCTTCTTTACCTGCCAAAAATGGCGCTGATTTTACTTGGGATAAGCGTCGCCATGCCCATAGTTGTTTTATTTCTGCCGCATAGAGAGGGCGTTCAATTTTCTTATGCCGCTTTCTCCCTCATGATTCTCGCTCTTTCTGCCGAGCAGTTTGCTTCCTCTCTTATGGAGCGCGGCCAGAAAAAAACTTTGGGAATCGCGCTAGAAACGCTCGCGGTGTCAGTGGCAATATTCTTTCTTGTCACGTGGGGGTGGCTCGCAAATACCGTTGTAACCTATCCTCTCGTTGTTTTAATCGCGTCAATACTAGCGAACCTTTTTCTCGGGAAATGGACCGGGCTAAGATTGTCTGAGTACGTAAGATTTAAAAAAATAATATTCCGGTAGCATGCAAAGAGCATTGGGTATTAATGCCCGCAACCTTCTCTATATTAAACCCTCTCTTTCCAAGGGCGTTGCTCGTATTTTAGATAACAAAATTATAACCAAAGGGGTCCTTTCTAAAAAAGGCATACCTGTCCCAAAAACCTTGGGCTCCATTTCCTCGCCAAAAGAACTCTCGGAATTTGACTGGAGCGAACTCGATTCTTCTTTTGCCCTAAAGCCAAACAGAGGATTTGGGGGGGAAGGAATTATTGTGGTGTTCGCCAGAAAAAAACCGGGGGCTCTGGATCCCGCAAATACCGTAGCACCGGATCCTGTAAGCTCGCGCATAGCCCGCATTTTCGGCAAACGAACCCCAGAGATCGCTTGGATTCGGGCCGATAGGAGCGCCTTAGGATTATCCGAAATAAAAAACCATATACTAAATATAATGGACGGCACCTTTTCCTTGGGGAACTTGCCCGACATCGCTTTTTTTGAAGAACGCATAAAAATTTTTAAACTTTTTAAGAGCTACAGCTTTAGGGGGATCCCTGATATTCGCGTAATTGTTTATAATTCAATCCCTATTATGGCAGAGCTCCGCGTGCCCACCAAAGAGTCGGAGGGAAAGGCAAATTTGCACCTTGGCGCTATAGGAGTCGGCATAGACATGGGGAATGGCATAACAACGCACGCGGTTTGCAATGACCGCGCGATTAGCTATGTCCCGGGGTCTAGACTAGTTCTCCGCGGGATAAAAATACCCGGATGGAAAGAAATTCTTGAACTCGCTATTTACGCGCAAAGAGCAACGGGCTGCCAATTTATTGGCGCGGATATAAGCATAGATCGCGATCGCGGACCCATAATATTAGAACTTAACGCGCGCCCGGGGCTTTCCATACAAATTGCCAACATGGCCCCCCTGCGCGAACGTTTGGAAAGAGTTCGGGGCCTAAACGTGGAAACAGCGAAAAAGGGGGCAAAGATAGCCCAGGACCTTTTCGGGGGAGGACTCGAAGAGGAGCTTGAGGAAATATCCGGCAGAAAAATAATAGGCGCGCGGGAAGAGATAATAATTTATGGAACAAACAAAGAAAAATACACAACTTTTGCCAAAATCGACACCGGGGCTTACCGCACAAGCATTGCCCAATCCCTAGCGGACAAGCTGGAGCTTACTAACATACTTAAATATAAAAAGGTTAGAGGGGCTCTTGGGAAACAAGAACGGCCGATTATTGATCTCGTATTTGACCTAGATCGGGAAAAGGTGCGCACAGAAGCGTTTATCGCGTCTCGTGAAGAAATGAAGCATGATGTTATTATAGGCCGAAGGGACCTCAAAAAGTTTCTCGTAGATCCCACGAAAAACCTCCTTTTACAAAAATAGGAAGTATGCCATAATAAAGACGTGATGGGCTTAAAAAAAATTGATCAGTGCCTTGGAGTGGCGGACAGAAAGGTACGGCTTTTGAGCCGCCTCAATCCAACAAATATAAATTTCCAAAGACGAAAGTTTCTCTGCGCGTATGCGCGAGGCGAAGAATACAACCCTTTCTTCCGCTATAAGCCCGCTAAACCAAATCTAAATAAACTAAAATGCGCCCTTGCCTCCTTGCGCATCAAAATCCCCGCGGCAAAGGACGAACAGTGGTTTTTCTCGCGGCACCTTGAAAATAAACGCAGGAGAACTCTTAAAAAAATTCAGTGCATTCAGAATATAGGGTCTAAAAAAATCGGCAGATATTCCATTAAGTTATTCGGCGCGCCGAGCGCCTCCCAAGTAAAATACGCGAAGGGACAGTTCGACGGTGCATCAGGCGCCGTTTTTCTTAAAGTTCGAGACACAATTGGCGATGCCGAGGCCGCTAAAATATTACAGCAGTACGCGACTGACCACCTCTTGCCCTGGAAAATAAAACTGCGGAAAAATATAAGCTCAAAGGCCGGCCTCGATTCCCGCTCAAAATATCTGCTTATTAAAAAGGGGGAGCGCTTTGCTCCGGGAGAACTTGCGAGTCTTGCCGTGCATGAGATAGAAACTCATATTTTTAGAAAAGAGAACGGCGCCCTTCAGCGCCTCCCTTCCCTTTTTGGAGGGGGATTTGCCGGTCCCCCCACAACAGAAGAGGGTCTGGCTTTTTTCAACGAGGCTCTCGGGCAACATGACCCGAGAAGAGTTCTTCTTGTCGCGGCCCGCACAATAGCCGCGCACCTTGCGCGCAAACATTCATTTTATAGCGTCTTTCATAACCTCGATGCCCTCGGCCTTCCTTTGCCTTATGCATGGAACGTAACGGTGCGCGTAAAACGCGGCCTCTCTGATACATCTGGGCCCGGATCTTTCACGAAAGATCACCACTACCTAAAGGGCTATCTTGAAGTGAAAAACTTTTTGGACAAAGGAGGAGATATGCGGCTGCTTTATATAGGAAAACTAAATATATCAAACGCGGAGTCGCTTGCCAAATTTGGCATAGAAATCAAAGAGCCGCGGTACCTACCAAGACACTTAAAAAATGTCGGATAAAACTTGACTGTGATTACCGATCTTCCAACTCTTAAACAATTTTTTCGAGACAATGTGAAAACACCTATCTTCGGAGTAGGCGTTTACGCTTTTGATAGATTGGGCCTTGAGGATGTTGTGCAAAATTACCGCCTTCTTGCGCTGCGCTATTCCTTGGACACAAAGCTTATAGAAAAAGATATGGAAGTGATGTCGCTCGAGAAAGGTATGGGGACAAGGCATATAGACGCGCCAAGAAATTCCACAACCGTGATAGCGCATCCCCGGACGAAAGAATATTTGTCAAAGTTTAAAAACCCCTTCGACCCCGCTCAGGGCAAGCCCGCCCTTGTTGTTTACAAGTCCTCATTAAAAATGGAACAAACGTGCCGGGAAAATGGTTGGACGCTCGTTGCCTCGCCCGCAAAATTCGGAAAAAAGTTATTTGAGGATAAAATTAAATTCCGCAAAATCCTTGCGGGTATCGGGGTCACTCCCCCGCCGGGCGAGATACTTCCAGCTCGAAACCTTAATTTTCACAAACTAAAAACAAAATACGGCATTCCTTTTGTTGTTCAGCATCCGCGGCGCGGCGGAGGCAAAGGGACTTTTTTTATTTCCTGCGAAGACGACTGGCATAAAGCCCTGCGCAAACTACGCGCACAAGACATAGAGGGAGAGGAGATTGCTGAAGACATATCGACTCTTGACGTCATAGTAGCGAAATACATCAAGGGCCCCTCCCCCAGTATCACGGGATGTGTCACGCGCTATGGGGTTCTTTCCACAAACCCGCAGTATCAGCTTATAGATGTACCGGAGCTCTATAATCCCGCAAAGGGATCGGGCCTCTTTTGCGGACACGACTGGTCTAGTTCAAAATTCTCACCTCGCGTTGAAGAACAAGCATACGATACCGTAGAGAAAGTCGGGAGATACTTTCAAAAATTCGGATATAAAGGAATATTCGGAGTGGATTTTGTTCTTGAAGAAGAAACACAAAAACTCTATGTGACGGAGTCGAACCCCCGCCTGCTCGGTTCGTTCCCTACGCTCACCATGGTTCAGATACAAAACAACGAGCCCCCTATTATCGCCTTTCATGTCCTTGAGTATCTAGACGCTGACTACGAAATTGATATAGCTAAAATAAACGCTTTAATGCGCCAACCCAAAATGGGCGCGCAAATGTTTCCGCACAATTTAACCGGGCATTGGGTGAGAAGCGCCGCGAAAGTCAAGGCCGGAGTGTATAGGATGCGCAAAGGAAAACTAACCTTTGTAAGGCACGGCTACTCAATGAAACATTTAAGACACGGAAACGAATTTCTCCTTACAGACGGCGTATTGCAGAAAAAAGCGCACTACAGCCCAAATAGACGCCTCGGGAGAATAATTACCCTAAGGCCCATTCTTTCAAAAAACAAAAAAGCCCTGACCCCGTGGGCCAGAAAAGTTACTCTTAAAATGCATAATCGGTTTAAGTTGAGAAGGGTTTGGTTTGTAGGGATTAGAAAATTTTTTGACCCGGATTTCCTAGCTAAGGGCTAAGAAATAATTTCTAATTTCTAATTTCTAATTTTATAAACCTTCTCTTTCCTACTTGCACCACCGCTCCCTCCTTAACGCTTACCTCCTCTGTGGCGCTTCCTATAACTTCTCCCCCCACCCTTACCCCGCCTTGTTCCACCAGACGCCGGGCTTCGTTTTTTGAGGGGGCAAGGCCAGTCTCCACGAGCAGATCGAGGATATTTTTTGTTTTATTTTGGATGCGGAACGTTTGAATATCGGCTGGAGGCTCGTGCGCGGAAAAAACCTTAGTAAATTCGGCCTCGGCCTTACCCGCCTCTTTTTTGTCGTGATACATCGCTACTATCTCATACGCAAGGCGGGCTTTGGCCTCGCGAGGAGGCAGCTTCATTATTCCCTCTATCTCGCCAAGGGGCACCTCCGTACAAAGAGCAAAACAATCTTTTACTACCTCGTCTGGCAATGCCATAACCTTGCCGTACATTTTATTGGGAGGGTCATTAAGCGCTATGTAATTTCCTTCGCTTTTACTCATTAGCTTAGCGCCTGTTTTAGGATTTATAAGCAGCTTTGTGGTAACAACAAACTTCTCTTTGGCAAGGTAAATCTTCACCAAATCTCTTCCTACGAGCATATTAAACAGCTGGTCGCTGCCCCCAACCTCAACATCTGTTTTAAGCGCGACGGAATCATATCCCTGCATTAAGGGATACAAAAATTCGTGAAGTCCGATCGGGTTTCCGTCTTTAATCCGTTTCTGGAACATATCGCGCGCGAGCATCTGTTGTACGGTAAAATGCGAGGATATGTCAACAACATCTTTAAATGCAAGTTTGCCAAGCCATTTGCTATTGTAGGCAAGCGACGCGGGATTTTGCGCCGAATCAAAATCTAGAATTTTAGCCGCCTGTTTTTTATACGTTTTCGCGTTCTCGGCAACTTGTTTCTCTGTCAGCGGGACGCGCCCCGTTGTCCTGCCGGAGGGGTCCCCTATGCGCGCCGTGAAATCGCCTATAAGCAAAATTATCTTGTGACCCAATTTTTGAAGACGCCGTAAAAGAAAATAATTTGTTGAGTGGCCGAGGTGCAGATCCGGGGCTGTGGGATCCACTCCATGGTATATTGTGAGTTTTTTATTGCCGGTCAGCGCTTCTTCTAAATCCTCCCGTGAAGGTATCGCTTCTTCCGCCCATCTTTCCAATGTTTCTTCTAACTCGTTGATTTGTTCACTTTTTAGTGGCATAGTATACCCATAATACCCCATGCCCCATAAAAAATCAAAATTTAAAACAATAAAACTATTTATAAAACTCGGGTTCCTCCTGGGGATTTTGGGTATTGTGGGGATCGGCGGTATTTTTGCCTACTACGCGCAAGATTTACCGAGCGCGTCAAGCATATCCGAGATAAAAATACCTGAATCCACAAAAATATATGACCGCACCGGCTTGGTCTTGCTGTATGACATACACGGCGAATACAAACGCACGATAATTCCGATAGACACAATCCCCCAATATGTAAAAACCGCGACGATAGTCGCGGAGGACGATAATTTTTACAATCATTTTGGCCTTGATTTTTCCGGGGTTGCCCGCGCCATACTCACAAACCTCAAGGGGAAAAAGGTGAAACAGGGAGGATCTACGATAACACAGCAACTTATCAAAAATATATATCTTAGCCCGGAACGCACGCTGTCGCGTAAAATAAAAGAACTCATACTTGCCCTTGAAATGGAAGTTAAATACAGCAAAGATGAGATTCTAAATTTTTATCTAAACGCCGTGCCTTACGGCTCCAATGCCTACGGGATAGAAGCCGCGAGCCAAACATTCTTTAATAAAAACGCGAAGGATCTAACGCTCGCGGAATCCGCGCTTCTCGCCTCACTACCAAAAGCTCCCACGTACTACTCCCCTTTTGGGAATAATCCGGATGAGCTCAAAAATAGGCAGGAATATCTATTGGGCCGCATGCGCGCCCTTGGGTACATCAAAGAGTCCGAGCTTCAAGGCGCGAAAGGCGAAGAAATGGCGTACTCCAAAGACCTCACGGGCATTAAAGCCCCTCATTTTGTAATGTACATAATAGATCAGCTTGAGCAAACATACGGGCAAGACCAGCTAAAAAGCTCTGGATTTACTGTGACGACATCATTGGATTGGAAGCTCCAGCAAGAAGCCGAAGGGGTCGTTACGGAGTGGGCGAAGAAAAATGAAAAGCGCTTCGGCGCGAAAAACGCGGCGCTCGTAGCACTAGATCCCGCCTCCGGCGAGATACTTGCGATGGTGGGGTCGCGCGACTATTTTGATCTCGAAAACGACGGCAATGTAAACGTCGCGATGCGTCTGCGTCAGCCGGGCTCGTCATTCAAGCCTTTCGCGTACGCTAGGGCCTTTGAAAAAGGGTATACCCCGGATACCATTGTTTTTGATGTTGAAACAAACTTCGGAGTGCAGGGGGCCGAGGAATACATGCCGCGTAATTATGACGGGGAATTCCGAGGCCCCATGACCCTGAAAGACGCGCTCGCTCAATCCATAAATATACCCGCGATTAAGGTGCTTTATCTTGCCGGGCTCGCGGACACAATCAAACTGGCCCGAAGCTTTGGCATCACAAGTTTAAATAACGACCCCTCGCACTATGGGCTTTCTCTGGTGCTTGGAGGAGGCGACGTGACCTTACTCGAAGAAACCGCGGCCTACGGAGTGTTTTCACAGGATGGGATATATAATAAACCGAATGCCCTGCTGAAGGTGGCTTCGAAGGTCGGCGAAACGCTCGCCGAACCAAACATAAACCCCAAGGAGGTGCTTGATCCAGAAGTCGCCCGCCTTATTACCTCCATACTTTCTGATAATGACCTGCGCTCTCCCATATTTGGCCCAAATAGCTATCTTAATCTGCCGAACATACCTGCGGCCGTAAAGACTGGCACAACCCAAGAGAGTCGAGATGCTTGGGCAGTCGGATATACAAAAGATATTGTTGTCGGCGTATGGGTGGGAAATAATCTGCCCTCCGAAATGCCGAATGCCTCAGGGGCGGCGGCCGCGGCTCCGATTTGGAACAATTTTATGAAAAAAGCGTACGAGATAAGGGGCTGGGATCCTAAAAACTTTACCCCACCAAAGCCAATAGCCACAACCAAACCAATCCTTAACGGCTCGTTGGGGGACCCGTTAGTATTTTCTATAAATGTAGCGTCGGGAAAAATAGCAACAGAACAAACTCCGAAAGAGTTGGTTCAAGAAAGAACCTTTTATGAACCGCACTCGCTTTTATACTTTATCCAGAAAGACAATCCCCAAGGTCCGCCCCCGAGCGATCCGTCATTGGATCCGCAATTTGAACTATGGGAAAGCGCCGTGCAAAAATGGGCAACTAACGTAAAACTAGACCCGGCACAACAAGCCACATCTACGGCTGCCTTCGCGTTCCCTCCGACGGAATATGACAATTAAATGATTAGTCTTATGGATTTTATGGAGCTCGTTTTAGCTAATTTTTTTCTGATTTCCTCTTTATAGAAAGCCAGCTCCTGAAGCCAAAGATGGTCCTTAACCCTTACCACTAATTCGCCCCTTTGATTTACATAAAGCGCTTGAGATTTATCTCTCGCGCTTTTATTTACAGCGCCTACTGTGTTTTGCCATTCTTTTTTTATTATCTCCGACTCGAGATTCGGGCTAATCTCGGGCCTTTTTGAAAACTTCGCGATGTAGGACCTTATGCGTATAAACATTTTTACTCAAATGTTATGCTTTTATGGGCATTAACAAATACCTAAATCCCGTATCCTCTGGGGATGAGATCATTATGGGCGTATTCGCCTGGTTTATTTTCATAGAAACAGTGGGAGAAAGAAGCCCCTGTATGCCGTCCAATAGATACTCGTAGTTTAAAACAACCCTCTCGTCGTTTCCTTGTATTTTCGCGGCAAGAACTGAATGATGATCTCCGTACTCGGCGTCCGCGGACATAATCTCGAGCTGCTGTTTCTTTGAATTGCTCTGGAGTATCACCTCATGAATTTTGTTTGAAAAAAGGCTCGCGCTTTTTATGTGGCGAATCAGTTCGTCTTTGCTCGCTCCCACAGCTAGGGTGAAGTTGCTAGGGATGATTTGCTCGTAGTTTGGGTAGTCGCCTTCAATTATTTTGCTCACAAACCGTATTTTTGGAGACGTGGGATCTTCTGGGGAACTTTTGATAGTTATTTGATTCTCGTTGATTTTAACACCAATACTATCTTTTACGTCCCCGAATATCCTCATAATCACATCGCATGCGCGCCTTGGTATGATGACCTTATTTAAAAAGGTATTTTTTTTACTGTTTTTAATGCTTTTTTCAGCTAATCGAAAGCTGTCCGTGGCCGTAAAACACGCGTCTTCTTCCCTGAACTGCACAAAAACCCCCGAGATTTCGGGCTTTATGTCCAGTAAAGAAACAGAGTTTATGACATGCGAAAGACCCAGAATAAAATCTTCGGTTTTTAAAGTAAACTCGTCCGCGTTTTGGTCTTGAGGTATAAGGGGGAACTCTTTTGAATCCTGGCCTTTTATATTGGATTTGTAATTCGCGCATTGAATTACTACTTTGTTGTTTTTTTCGGAGAAATCGATTTTCTCGTCTGGGAGATTTCTCACAAAACCGTTTATTAGCTTAGCGGGAATGGCCACGCTTCCCTCTTCTTCGGATTTCGAAGGTATTGTTACTTCAACCCCCATTTCAAGGTCAGTTGAAGCAAGCTTTACTCGGCCCGTGCTTTTTTCACAGTTTATAAGTATGTTTTGAAGGATGGGAAGCGCGAAATTTTTCCCTATTACTTTTTCTGTTATAGAGAGTCCCCGGCAAAAGTTTTGCTGCGTTGAGATAAATTTCATTTTAGTATGCTTATTATTATTTAAATAATTTATAGTTAGCCCTTAATATATAATGTGCTTATATTTTAGTATCCAATCTTTGTAATTTACAGTAAGTAATTGGGAAGTTCAATACTTATTTTTGTGATTATATTGTGGATAGTTTGGGAATTAAAAGGTATGACTGTCTGAATCATGTGGATAAAGTTTCTTGTGACAAGGGAAGTATTCTTTTGGGCGCTTTTTGTGCCCTGTTTTTAAACATGGTTTTACACGTACTCCCCACAATTTATACACACCCTCCGTAGACGTCCTAAGAATTGTAAATATCTTGTTTTAAGAGGTTCAGTTCTTCGGCTAGTTCCTCGTTGTTATTTTTTAGCTCTTGCGATATTTTAGAACAGGCGTGTATTACGGTTGTGTGGTCTCGCCCCCCAAGTTTCGTGCCTATCAGGGGGTAGGAGTACTTTAAGTCCTCTCTCAAAAGGTACATGACAACTTGCCTGGGGCGGGCAATGTCTCTTTTTCTGTTTTGGCTCAATATATCTTTTTCGGTGATATCATAAAAATCAGCCGCCGCCTTGAGCACTTTTTTCAAACTTATAATTCTACGAGGGCGTTTTATGATGGGATCTAGGTATTTTCTCGCTTTTTCAAGTGTTATTTCCGCCCCCCCCATTTTAGAGGAAGCAAGCAGCACATTCAGTGTCCCCTCCAGCTCACGAATATTGTTTTGTATGTGTTCCGCTATATAATCCACGACGTTCGCGGGAAGTTCCACGCCCTTTTCTTTGATTTTGGCCCGTAGAATCGCGACGCGCATTTCAAAATCAGGATAGCCTATGTCTGCTGTCATGCCCCCTTGGAATCTCGAGCGAAGCCTTTCCTCAAGAGAGTCAATGGCCTTCGGGGGACGGTCAGAACTTATTATGATCTGTTTGTTGCCTTCAAATAGCGTGTTAAATGTGTGAAAAAATTCTTCCTGGGTTCTTTCTTTATGAGCGATAAATTGGACATCGTCTATTATAAGAAGGTCTACCTTCCTGTAGTTTTCGCGGAACTCTTTTATTTTTTGGGCGCGAATCGCGCTAATAAAATCGTTCGTAAACTTTTCACAGGTAGTGTACTGGATCTTCGCATCCGGATGCTTTTCTTTTATCGTGTTGCCCACGGCCTGCAGCAAGTGGGTCTTTCCAAGGCCCACTCCCCCATAAATAAAAAGAGGGTTGTATTCTTTGCCGGGGTTTTGCGCCACAGACGAAGAAGCTGCGTGCGCCAGCTCATTTGAAGCCCCTACTATGTAATTGTCAAAAGTGTATTTTGGGTTGAGGTTTGTTTCTTTGTCCACATTGAACTGCTCAAAGCTTAACTGGTCGGCAAGCGAGGGGAAAGCAAAGGATTTTTTATGGAGTCGTTGGGATTTGGCAGCCGCCTGCTTTTTCGATTCTATAATAAAAGAAATTTCTTTAACGTCAGACGAAATATTGCGAAGCGTTTTTAGTATAAGCTTGTTAAATTTGTTTTCCAGCCATTCTTTGGAAAAACCATTTGGTACGCTTATAACAACTCCGCCATCTTTTTGAGCGGATATGGAAGTATTTCTAAACCAGGTAATAAAAGTGGCTTTAGATATGCTAAGTTCGATTTCTGCAAGGGCGGCTTGCCAAAGCTCTTCTTTAGTCACCAACGTAGCTTTTAGCTTTTAGCTTTTAGCTTTTAGAAAAACACAAGAAGCTAATGAAGCGCCAAGCCCATGAAGCCGTGATAATTAAAACGATTACAATTTAGTATAACACGAAGGCGTATATAGCTGAAAAGAGTTTACAAAAGGGAAAAGTATGTGCAAATGCTGTGGATAACTTGGGGAGGGATTTTGGGAGGATTGATTCGCGACGACATGTATGATACCATTGTTTTATGTCGATTACATACCAACCCAAAAAAAGGAAGAGGAAGAGGGATCACGGCTTCTTTAAGCGAAGCAAAACAAAAACCGGCAGAAGGGTTTTGGCGCGGAGAAGGAAGAAGGGCAGGAAAAAACTAACTGCCTAATTTTATGTTAGGGAAAAGCCGCAGGATTACAAAGGGAGAGGAGTTCAAAAAAGTATTTAGCAAAGGGACGCTTGTAAAAGAAGAGTTTATCTCCCTTAAAGTTAAAAGGACGAGAGGGGGCGAGGCAAGGTTTGGGTTTATCGTGGGGCAAAAAATCGCGAAAAAAGCGGCCTCGCGCAATCGCGTCAAAAGACGCCTGCGGGCGGCCGTCGCAAGACTTATGGGAAAAGTAGAACCCGGTATAGATGCTGTTTTGATGCCGTCAGAAAAGATTGCGGGGAAAAGTTTTAAAGAGATCGCGCTTGCGACAGAGAAGCTTTTTAAAAAAGCGCGCATATTATAAGGAGTAGAGATGAAGTATATAGTTTTAGGAGCAATAAAAATATATCAACTGCTTGCTTCCCCGTTTCAGGTTATCTTCCCAACGGCCGGATGCCGTTTTTCGCCGACATGCTCCGAGTTTACTTATAGGGAAGTTTCAAGGCGCGGGGCAGTCAGGGGGGTATGGCTTGGTTTTTTGAGGGTATTAAAGTGCAACCCATGGAACTATTAGTTACAATTTTTAATGAGGCCCTGTCTCGGCCATTATATAATCTTCTTGTCTGGACTTATAATGTTATCCCCGGCCATGATTTTGGAGTAGCGATTATTCTTGTTACGGTTTTTTTGAGGGTTTTGCTCTATCCTCTTTCGGATAAAGCGCTAAGGTCGCAGAAAGCGCTGCAGAATTTACAGCCAAAAATCAAAGAGATTCAAAAGAAATTTAAAAACAAAGAAGAGCAGGCGCGGGCTATGATGGAGTTTTACAAGGAACACAAAATAAATCCTTTTTCCGGTTGCCTACCCCTGCTTATACAGCTCCCGATACTCATTGCTTTATATAGGGTCTTTTTAACGGGGCTTGAGCCGGAGAGCTTAAACTCGCTTTACCCTTTCATCCAAAGCCCCGGGGCTTTGGATCCGATGTTTTTTGGGGTTTTAAACCTTGCCCAGCCGAGCCACGCGCTCGCGGTGCTCGCGGGCGTATCGCAGTTTTTGCAGGCAAAATCCGCGTTTCAACCGGGGAAAAACCCGCAACCTGCGGCCGCCGGCCCGGACTTTTCAAAAAGCATGCAGCAATCAATGATTTATATGATGCCCTTGTTCATGGTGTTTATCGCCTGGAAGTTCCCCGCGGGGCTCGCTCTATACTGGGTTGTCACAATGCTCTTTTCGCTGGGTCAGCAGATTATTGTAAATCGCGCGGTTGATAAAAAAAGTTAAAAGATTATGGCTACAAAGACAACAGACATACTCAAGAACTTATTGGATCGCATGGGATTTTTGGATGCAGAGATTAAGGAGCAGGAAGCAGGCGGGCGAGTTAAGGTGGATATAAGGGTTTCTGAAGCGCGCGATCTTATCGGCGAGAGGGGCGAGATACTTTCTATGTTCCAGCACATTGTGCGGCGCATTGTAGCAAAACACATTTATCCCCCTCCCTTCATAGATATAGATATAAACGGCTACAAACGCATGCGCCAGGATGTTTTGGCGGATTTTGCCAAAGACATTGGCTCCAGGGTGCGACACGAAAAAAAGGCGGTGGAGCTTGATCCAATGCCCGCGTTTGACAGAAGAGTGATACATCTGACACTCGCGAGTTTTTCTGATCTTACAACGGAAAGTGTTGGAGAGGGAGACGCGCGGTATGTAGTAGTTAGGCCCTACCCATGACAAATGCCTTCTCTTTCCGCTAAAATTGCCCAGAACACCCTTGTCTCTTACGGGGGCCGCGTTATAAGCAGTGTATTTGCGCTTCTCGTCATAGGACTTATGACGCGTTCTTTGGGGCAGGAAGGTTTTGGGCAATACACAATCGTTATCGCGTATGTTTCTTTGTTTGTGATCCTTTCGGACCTTGGCTTGCAGGCGCTGATGACCCGAGAAATATCTCGCCCGGCCTTGCCGAGGCGAGACGAGGCGGGCCCAGCGAAAGGATTTGATGAAATCGCGAGCAACTTTTTTACTCTGCGGCTTCTTTCAAGCCTGCTTTTTTTATTCGCGGGATTCGGAGCCGCGTTTTTGTTCCCCTATGCCCCGGAAGTTAAAATAGGCATTGGGGTCGGGGCCTTCGGCTTTTTCTTTTTGTCTGTAAATCAGTTGCTTTTGGGAATATTTCAAAAGCATTTGGCTATGCACATGGCGGCAGCGGCGGAAATCGCGGGGAGAGCAACACAGCTTCTGCTCGTGTATTTAATATATGCGTACGCGGGAGGTTCTACCCCTCACATATTGCTGTTTTTGTTTCTTATAGCGATGTCGACGGCGTCAGTAATAATGTTTTTCCTGCACTTTTTATTCGCAAGATGCTATGTGAAGGTGGGGCTTCGATTTGATTTTTCTTATTGGGTGGAAATTCTAAAAAACGCGTGGCCCATAGCGCTTTCCGTAGTTCTCACGCTTATTTATTTTAAGATAGACGCGATTTTCCTATCTTTTATGAAGCCGGCGGCGGATGTCGGTATTTACGGCGCGGCGTATCGGGTGCTTGAGGGGCTGATATTTTTCCCGGCGATGTTTGCGGGCATTATGATGCCAATTTTAGCGCGGGACGCGGTTTCAGATATCGGACAATTCAAAAAAACTTTTACAAAAAGCATGCGGGCAATCGCGATCTTCGCTGTTCCCCTTACCGCGGGGGGCATGTTACTTTCCTATTCAATCGCGAATCTCATAGGAGGAAAAGAATTTTTAACTTCAGGCGCCCCTCTTCAGCCCCTTTTTATAGCAACCGGGCTTATATTTTTCGGAAACCTTCTGGGAAGGGCCATTATTGCCTTGGATCTCCAAAAAAAAGCGATGTTCGCCTATCTTTTCGGGGTAATTCTTAATGTTGTCTTGAATTTCATATTTATACCCAAATACTCATATATGGGGGCCGCCTGGACAACCGTCGCGACAGAGTTTTTGATAGTAGCATTTTTATTTTGGCTTGTGCGGGAGAAAACAGGCGCCTCTTTAGACATTAAAAACATCACAAAAGCCGCGTTTGCCGCGGCCGTGATGTCGGCGGTGTTATTCTTTTTTGTCTCCCCCATCGACGCCCCGCTAGCGTTTTGGAAGCTGGGAGTGTTTGTGCTCCTTGGGGCCGGGATTTATTTTGGAACATTGTATTTAGTGCGAGGGGTTAGGAGAGAGGAAATGAGATCAATCCTAAGTTGACGATATTGTGCTCCGTGAGGCATAATTTAATTCATCGGGGTCAGACCCCGATGAATTAAATACATGGCGAGAAAAACAATACAATTAGTTACGGGGGAAAAGTTGTACCACATAGTAAGCCGCGGGAATAACCAGCAGGATATTTTTTTTGCAGAGCGCGATTATTTTAGATTTGTACAAAATTTATTCGAATTTAACGACGAAAACGCAATGATTTCTACCTACCGGAGTATATTGTCCAATTCATCGGGGTCAGACCCCGATGAATTGGAAGTAATTACACCCGAGAGGCAGCACAAAACTAACAGAAACAAAAAGCGCAAGACGCTTGTCCAAATACTTGCGTTCTGTCTGATGCCGAACCATTTTCACTTACTAATTCGGCAAGTAAGAGATCGCGGGACCTCACTTTTTATACAGAAGATAAAAGGTGGGTACGCGGCATATATAAATAAGAAATACCAGCGCACAGGATCGCTTTTCCAAAGTCATTTTAAAGCGGTAGATATAGAAACCGACTCACAGCTTAACACAATTTTTTCGTATATCCATACCAATCCCTGCCAGTTGGCAGAGCCGTTATGGAAGAGTGGTGGTTTGCGAGATGAGAAAAAAGCGCTCGCGACCCTCAACTCTTATCGCTGGTCCAGTTATTTTGATTACGTAGGCAAGAACAATTTTCCCTCACTGACGAACCGCGTAATGTTCAGTAAATTATATGGCGGTCCCAAAGGATGCGCAGGCGTCGTGCGTGCCTGGATCAAACACAAGGCGGAGTCTTACGAGGACATTAAGAGTTTTATTTTAGAATAATTTCGGTTCATCGGGGTCAGACCCCGATGAACCGAAATTGGGGGTATGGGAAAAGCCGCGTTTGCCGCGGCCGTGATGTCGGCGGTGTTATTCTTTTTTCCTGACTTGTGCCACCCCACATTCATAAAAATCACGACCGCTTAATAGAG
>CAYJWU010000019.1:17529-19441 GCA_964374025.1 uncultured Candidatus Saccharibacteria bacterium | reverse complement strand
GGAAGGGAGCTTCACGAAGAGCCGCAAGTGCCAAATTATGGCAAGCGCCACAAAGGCGAGGTTCTTAAGGAAGGTATGGTATTAGCAATTGAGCCAATGGTCATTGCCGGAACCTCGGAAGTTGTAATATCGCGAGACAACCAAAGCTGGGTCACCAAAGACAATTCCCTCTCCGCCCACTTTGAGCACACGGTCGCGGTGACAAAGGATGGGTGCGAAGTATTGACAATATTTTAATACTATGCTAAACTATTAATATGGGGAACAGGGGTACATTTTCAATCTAAATCAAAAAGGAAAAGGAGGAATAGATCATGGCAAATCATGATACAGTCCAACCGAACCCTCAACAGGTAAAAGAGTTCGTGGCTGCAGTGATAGCCACACTGCCTGAAATGACTGCGGACCAGATGCAGTACTGGATCAGGCGCAAGGGCCGCAAGGGCCAGCTTGCCAAGGTACTCGCGGAAGGGCTAGCGCCATCCGGTAGCACGCTCGCTGACTGGGAGCGTTTCCTGGACAAGTACTTCGGGATGAAGTTGGACATTTCTGGTCTCGTCGTCCCGGAGCACAAATCCGGATTTGATCGCATCATCGTGGTACCCTCGGGCCTCACGTTGAACGGGATCGTCGAAGTCTGCCGGAGCAAATTCCCGGTCTACACCTATAGGGACGATCTCGATAGAGACGTGAGCACGAACGACCGCATGCCGGTTAGCTCATACGCGATCCGCGTCCGTGACCGCGTCGAGGCAGACGAGGAGCTCAAAGAGCTTTCCGCAGAGGTCTTGGAGACGAGGGGTATTACCGGTATAACGCTCGGAGAGCACTTGCTCTTTGTACTCAAGTACTACGACGAGACCGGCAAGCACGTCGACAGCCAAAACTGGACGCTCTGTAGCGGCTCTCGCTACTCCGGCGGCGGCGTCCCTAGGGTCGCCTGGCGCGGCGGCGAGCTCTATGTCGCCTGGTGCAGCCCGCGCAGTGCCCACTCCAGATTGCGGGCTCGTGAGGTAGTTTCCTAACCCTTGCCTGCCCGCCGAAGCTCGAAGAGCGTAGGCGGGTACCTTTACCCTTGTTCCCTTCGGCCCCCGCTTGCTCTTGCAGGCGGGGGTATTTCATATATATTATAATCAGGGCTAATACAACCGGTCGGAAAAAAAACGATAGCGGTTTGCCTACAGACAGGAAACTGCTTATTCGACTCTAGTGAGTTTTATACTCAAAACACAGCCGACTTGGATCGGAAACGCAGGCGATTTTGGAAAAGATCGCCGGTGCAATGGAAGGAGTCGAGTAATACATGAGCTCTCGCAACTCCGACGGCAACGTCCCTAAGGTCAACTGGAACGGCGACAAGCTCTATGTCAACTGGTACAACCCGCGCAATGCCAACTCCAAATTGCGGGCTCGTGAGGAAGTTTCAAGCAAAGGAGAGTCCTCTATGAGGACTCTCCTTTTGATACATACGCTATCCATCCCGTCGCCATTTTTGAGATTTCCTGAAGTGATTTTTCCATTATAATATAAGTATTTAGGTTTATGGCGCCAACTTCGCATGAGATGCGAATAAGTTTTTTCATGACATCAGCCTTAACTCGTAAATTTTTGAGAATCTGTGCCTTCTCTGGTCTTGGGGATAGTGCTGCCTCGATAGATAATCTCAAGCAGTCCAAGCACGCCTCTTCAATTTTTGAATGTATGCCGAATTTATCACGCTTCGGTATCTTTTTACCAAGCGCATATAAAAATTTGTAAAGTTCTGAAATTTTATGAACAATAGAAGGCGAAACTTCCGTGGGGGGGGGGGGGATTAATAGTAATAATATATTTGAAAAAAATAATGCTTTAGAAAATATTTTTTGCGCAAGTAGCGAGTTCAAGCGCGCCAAGATGACGAAGCGGGATTTTC
>CAYJWU010000019.1:15187-17519 GCA_964374025.1 uncultured Candidatus Saccharibacteria bacterium | reverse complement strand
TTTACCAAGCGCAAATAAAACTCTCTAACCTTCCGAAATTTTCCGACCCCCCCCCCCCCCCACCCCCGCGGGGGGGGGGGCCTAATAGTCATAATATATTTGAAAAAATTATTTCTTTAGAAAATCTTTTTTGCGCATGGAGCGAGTTCAAGCGCGGCAAGATGAAGAAGCGGGATGTTCAGCGATTCGGGTTTCGCCTCGAGGACAACATCTTTGACTTACACAAAAACCTCAAGGGGCGGCGGTATGCTCATGGGCCATACTCCTCGTTTTATGTGCAGGACCCGAAGCTTCGGCATATCCATAAAGCAACAGTACGCGACCGCGTTGTCCATCAGGCCGTGTTTAGAGTACTGTATCACCTTTTTGATAAAAAGTTTATATATGACTCTTATTCCTGCCGTTTTGAGAAGGGGACGCATAAGGGCGTGTTGCAGCTTGAAAGATTTGCGAGAAAAGTGAGCGCTAACTACCGGAAACCCACCTATGTTTTGAAATGTGATATTAAAAAGTTTTTTTATAATGTCGATCATAAAATTCTATTTGATTTAATCAATAAAACTATTCAGGACGCCGGCGCGCTTTGGCTCCTAGAACAAATTATTAAAAGTTTTGGGGCAGAGCCAGACAGGGGGTTGCCACTTGGTAATGTAACGAGTCAGTTGTTTGCCAATATATATCTTAACGAATTGGACCAATTTGCAAAACACGAACTGAAATGCAGATATTACATTCGCTATTGTGACGATTTTGTTATCCTTAACAATGACGACAAATACTTATTTCGTATCCTCGGGGCTGTAAACGAATTTTTAATTGATAGATTGGGTTTGAGCATACATCCAAAGAAAGTTACCATACGAAAGTTTGGCCAGGGCGTGGATTTTCTTGGTTATGTTGCAATGCCTCACTATGTTGTTTTGCGAACCAAAACTAAAAGAAGAATGTTTAATAAATTAAAACTGAAAAAACAGCAATATGAGGCAGGGGAGATTACAGGGGAAGAACTTCTGCAGTCGTTCAATTCTTATCTGGGAGTGATCAAACACTGCAGGGGATATAAATTGTTTCAAAATTTACTTGGGCTGGGTCACCAAAGACAGTTCCCTCTCCGCCCACTTTGAGCACACGGTCGCGGTGACAAAAGGCGGATACGAGGTGTTGACCATTATCCGCTAAACTGCTCGCCGCGGTGAGCCGTTTTTGTTTTTGTGGGTTTGTGTTATACTGAAAACGTGACAGTTGACTATAGAAAAATTAGAGATGTGCTGAAAAAAAACGGCATAATATTAGCGTATGTGTTCGGATCGTACGCAACGGAAAAGGCAGGCCCCCTGTCTGATTTTGATATTGCGGTAGTTTTTTCCGGCAAGGTATCGCGCGAGTATTACAACGAGAAAGAGCTTAATATTGCCCTACAAATAGGAGATGTTTTAAAAATCGGCAAAGTAGATGTCATAAACCTTAAAACGACAAGAAATCCCCTTTTAAAGCACAGGGCTATTTTTTACGGCACCCCTATTTTTGTAAAGGACAAAAAGGCGCAATTTGAGATTGAGGCGAGAGTCCGCCAAGAGTATGAAGATACAAAGTATTTGAGGAAAAAGATGCACGACATCATGGGGAAGCAAGCGGAAGAAGGTTTTTTGGGGGCAACACCGCTCTCTCCGGCGCAAGAAAAGTCATTTCTAAAATATGCCCATAGATAAAGAGACAATAAAAGAACGACTTAGCAAGCTATCGCAAGTTATAAAACTCCTCGAAAAATACCGCGAGGTTTCGAGGGACGACTTTTTGGTAGATTTTACTGTAAACAGTGCGGCGCAATACAATTTGATATTGGGCATCGAGATTATATCGGATGTAGGAGCGCATATTCTAAGCGAGGCCTATGAGGTGCGCTCCAAGGAGTATCGCGAGATAATAGAAAATTTAGGCGAATATAATATCGTGCCGAAGGATTTTGCAAAAGAAAACGCGCAAATGGCGCAGTTTAGGAACCTTATTATCCATCAATACGGAGAAGTTGACATGAAGCAAGTGTACGACAATCTACAAAAAGCCCCGGATATTTTTAGGGAGTTTGCAAGGTATTATTTTGAGTTTTTAGAAAAATAAACCCCTCTCTAAACATGTCAGCGAAGGACCGAGAAATTTATTTGTCTGTGGTTATTCCCGCGTACAACGAAGAAAAGCGCATCGGTGCGACGCTTCTTTCCATTGATAAATATCTATCTTTACAAAAGTATTCGTACGAAATTTTGGTTGTAAGTGACGGATCAACAGACAAAACCGTTGATACGGTGCATAAGTATAAGCAGCTTGTGAAAAA
>CAYJWU010000019.1:5952-15087 GCA_964374025.1 uncultured Candidatus Saccharibacteria bacterium | reverse complement strand
TGATACAACTTGTCGCGGTCCGGGGAATTTGGGACACGCAATGCGGCTTCAAGGGTTTTTCCGCAAAATCAATAAACGATATCTTCCCGCGTCTCCGCATTAACCGCTGGGGGTTTGATATAGAGATTTTGGCAATCGCAAAACGGTTGAATTACAAAATAGGAATAATACCCGTCTACTGGGAAAACGATCCCCGCAGTCACGTCAAATTGACAGGATATCTCAATACCTTTCGGGAATTATTTATTGTACGATGGAATTTATGGCGTAACAAATATGGCATCAAACAAACAAAGTAAAAACGAAGCGGTTTCAGAATTGCGCAAAGACCCTGTAACCGGCAACTGGATTGTGGTTGCGAAGGGTAGGGGCGCGAGGTCGCATGCGGGGAAGCGGGAAAAAGAGGTCGAGGACCCGATTGAAACGTGTCCTTTTGAAGATCCGCAGGCATCGGGCAACGCGGACGCGATTTTGTTGTATAAGGATGTAGGGGATTGGTCGCTTCAGGTTATACCAAATAAATACCCCGCGTTTTTTGGCGAAGGATGCCCAACTATATCAAAAGTCGGCCCATACTCCGTGCAAGACGGTCTTGGATATCACGAGGTGATAATTACGCGCGACCACTCCAGGCACCTTGCGCTTATCTCGATAGAAAAAGTAGTTGAAGTTCTGCGCGCGTATAAAGAAAGATACTTATTTTTGAAAAAAGCAGAGTGCGTAAAGTACATTTCTATTTTTCACAATCACGGGCGAGGCGCCGGCGCCTCGCTGACGCACCCCCACTCCCAGCTTGTCGCAATTCCTATACTTCCCTCCGACATCCGGCGGAGTTTAAGCGGCTCCAATGTATTTTACAAAAAACATGGAAAATGCGTGCATTGCGCAATGCTTGATTTTGAGAGAGAAGACAAAAAACGCATCGTATTTGAAAATAAAGATTTTATCGCGATCTGCCCGTTTATTTCCCGCGACGCGTATGAGGTGCGCATTTTCCCAAATGAGCACTCCGCGTATTTTGAGAATACGGGCGATGCGGGAATTTCCTCACTTGCTGAAATTCTTCAAGAAGTTCTAAAGAGTTTTTACAAAAATCTCGAAAATCCGCCATACAATTTTTATTTACACACAGCTCCCATAGGTGGAGCAATGCATCCCAAGTACCATTGGCATTTTGAGATTCTTCCAAAGACAGAGATAGCCGCGGGATTCGAGATGGGGACGGGGATTGAGATTTCTACTATAGAGCCGGAAAAAGCGGCAGAAATATTACGCGGTTAAAGCATGGAGTTTATCTTGGAACAATTAAGCTCGTTCATAATAAGTTTTATAGAAAAAACGGGGTACTTTGGCATAGCAACGCTTATGGCCCTTGAGAGCGCCAATATCCCGGTGCCCTCTGAAATCATTATGCCATTTTCGGGATATTTGGTTTTTCAAGGCAAATTCAATCTTTTATGGGTAGTATTTTGGGGGGCGTTTGGCAATTTGGCCGGCTCTATTGTCTCTTATTATTTGGGATACTTTGGCGGCAGGCGTGTGCTTGAAAAATATGGTAAATTTTTGTTTATTTCGCGGCACGATCTCGACCTCGCGGATAAATGGTTTAAAAAGTATGGCCGCATAATAATATTTGCCTCGCGCGTACTTCCGATAGTGAGAACTTTTATATCTTTTCCGGCGGGAATTGCGCGGATGAATATACTAAAATTTTCTATATATACATTCGCGGGATCATTTATCTGGAGTTATTTTTTGACATATGCCGGTGTTATAATGGGAGAAAACTGGACGCGCCTTGAAGCGTATTTCAGAAAATTTGACTGGGCAATCGCGGCCGTTTTGGTATTATTGATGGGATGGTGGATATGGAGGCATGTAAGAAACAGCAAAATGAATTCATGAACAAAAAGCTTATCATTGCTAACTGGAAGATGAACCCCATAAATAGCGCCGAAGCAGAGGAGCTTTCGCGCGCGATACAGAGGGAAGCGCAAGATCTAGGGGGCGTAGAGGTTATTTTGTGTCCCCCCTTTCCTTACCTCCGGGCTATAAGCTATAAGCTAAAAGCTCACTTAAAGTTGGGTGCCCAGGACTGCTTCTTTGAACAGCGGGGCGCTTACACCGGCGCGGTTTCCCCGGCAATGCTTAGGGATATCGGATGTGAGTATGTGATAATAGGTCATTCCGAGCGGAAACAATATTTTGGCGAGACAAATGAAATTATAAATAAAAAAGTTAAAGCGGCTCTGAAAGCCGGACTTAAAGTCATACTTTGTATAGGCGAAGATGCGCGCGATACCTTCGATTCCATGGGCCACTGGACTCATGAGATTGACCCCCGGCTCAAAGATCAGCTGGTCGTCGCCCTCGCAGGCGTAAAAAAATCGCAGATCCAAAATATAATAGTTGCATACGAGCCGGTCTGGGCAGTAGGCACCGGCAACCCCGCTACATACGACGATGTGCTATCCGCGAAAATTTTTATAAAGAAAATTATAAGCAATTTATATAACAGAAAAGAAGCCGATAAGGTTCGGGTTCTGTACGGAGGAAGCACAAACAGAAAAAATGCCGCCAATTTTATTAAAGACGGCCAGGCAGATGGGCTTTTGGTAGGAGGAGCGAGCGTTGACGCGGAGGAATTTGTGGCGATAGTCCAAGCAATAAAAACAGAAAATGAGAAAAAATAACACACACAACCATTTTTTCTAAAAATTCTTTGTTGGGTTTTAGTTCGAAGTAAGCGATGATGTGGCAATGTTATTTTAGCAGAAGTTAGTGTAAAAGAAAAAGACTCTCTTTTTAAATGAAAAACGGGGTTATCCATTACGAGTTGTGGATAACCCCGGATGCGGCGGACGCAAGGGTCAAGGAAGCGAAAGACCGAAGCGGTCAAGCGCTCCAGAAACAAGGTAGTGCGGAAGGAACGCCGAGGCGGAACCGTAGCCCTCGTGGGCGCGATCTACAAAGCTCATGTCGAACCTGATCGCGCCGTCGTAGAAGCGGAAGACCGGGACGCCGTCGAACCAGCCATCGGAATCCGAACTGTGTTCGTCACCGGGGCACTCGATGTGCAAGTGCTCCCACTGAATGAGCCGCTCGGGATGCGACAGGATCATGCATCCCACGATGAACGATCCGACGCCGAATTCGTTGGAGTTGCCGATGATCTCGCGCACTCGCCGGACGGACCGACCACGATGGGTTAGGCCGAACTGCGCCGGGATCAGCAGAAAGTCGCCCTTCTGCTTCTTGCCGAGCATCTGGAGTGCGACTGCCGTCCGCTCTGAGAGCCGCAGGTATTTCGGGCCGAGTTTGCCCGTGCGGTAGTTGTGGATTGATCGTGTTTTACCGATCAGGTCGAGGACGTTCTCGACGGCCTGGTTGTAGGTCCCGGCGACCTTCTCCCACCGCGGAACGGCGAACCATCCCTCGGCGCCCTGAGGCAACAAGGCCGGCAACTCCTTGGAACAAGCCAGCACCGAGCTGGTGTCGAGACCAGAGAAGTGCTTGACGAGCTCCACGAGTTGTTCGCAGACCGGCTTCACGGCGTATCCCTGCGGATAACCGTAGTTCGACGCCATTTCCTCGTTTGCGAAGAACGGAGAGGCCATAGCCGTGGTAGTCGCCAGACTGCGCCCATTAGGTTTTTGGCAGCCAAACTTGAGATATTCGGCGAGATTTTGTCGGGCTACTCTGAAATTAATGGGGCGCTGGTAGTGTGGCCACTCTACGCCTTCTTTTTCCAATACCCGGAACAGCTTCGCCACGGTGTCCAGCACATTGCTGGGATTGAGGGTTGCGATGGGCTTTTCCATCGGATGCCTCCTTTTCCTCGGCGCTCTTTTGTCGCCCGCAGGAATACGGACATTATAGCAAATAATTAAAAATTCTGTCAATATTTGCGGTAATGCTGTACAAGGTTATTATAGAAATGGATATAATTGGAAATTTTCTACTCCTCGATGAAAAATCTTAAAGACGCGGATGTTAAAAATAAAACTATTTTGCTCCGGGTGGATTTTAATGTAACGGTTGAAAACGGAAAAGTCAGCGAGGACTTTCGCGTGCGCGCCGTTCTTCCTACGATTGAATATCTTACCGCCAAGGACGCAAAAAAAGTTTTGATAATAAGTCATTTTGGGCGCCCCAACGGCAACAATGGCGCTTACTCTCTCGCTCCGGTAGCGGATCACTTGTCCGAGCTTTTATCCAGCCCCGTTGAATTTATTGATGATTGCGTCGGCGACGAAGTAAAAACAAAAATCAAAAATTCAAAGCGCAAGATTATTGTTTTAGAGAATTTGCGTTTTTATAAAGAAGAAGAGGACAACGACGAAAAATTCGCAAAAGAACTCGCGTCGCTTGCCGATATATTTGTGCAGGATGCGTTTGGGGTTATGCATAGGTCGCATGCGTCTATTGTGGGGGTGCCAAAATTTTTGCCATCATACGCCGGCCTTCTTGTGGAGAGGGAAGTAAGCGTGCTTTCCAGTGTACTCAAAAATCCCAAAAGGCCACTTGTGATCCTCATGGGTGGCGCCAAAATTTCAACAAAAATAAAAGTAATAGAAAAATTTTTGGATATCACGGACAACATTTGTCTTGGCGGCGCGCTTGCAAATACGGCTCTTAAGGCAAAAGGAATGGCCGTGGGAAAATCGCTTGTTGAAGAGGAGGTAATAGATAAGATAAAGAATATTCAGTTTACAGATACCCGCATTCACCTGCCCCTAGATGTCAAAGTAGCAAAAGACAAAGAAGCGCAAGATGGAATTTACATCAAGGGGGTCGGAAATGTAATAGACGATGAGATTATTTTGGATATCGGCCCGGACACCCAAGACCTTTTTTCGAGTGTAATTCACAAGTCAAAGACAATAGTGTGGAATGGCCCGATGGGATACATTGAAAATAAAGCATTTAAGGAGGGCACATACCGGATCGCGCGCGAACTCGCCGCGGCGAGCGGCGCCGCCTTCACAGTTATCGGCGGGGGAGACACGTATCTTACACTAGAAGAACTTGGCATTATGGATAAAATCAGTTTTGTTTCCACCGGCGGGGGCGCGATGCTCGATTTTTTGGCCGCGGGAACGCTCCCGGGCATAGAAGCGTTAAAATAAATGGCTATTTGGCAGCAAAAAGAACAGGCGCCGAAGGAATTCGGGGAGAAATTCCCCGAATTTTCTGCTGTGACAAGGCAATTGCTTTGGCAGAGAGGATTGCAAAATCAAAAAGATATTGATGAGTTTTTTAATCCGGATTATTCTCTGGATTTGCATGATCCGCTTTTGCTGAAAGACGCAGAAAGGGCGGTGGATAGAATTTTGAGTGCGCTTGAGCAAAAAGAAAAGGTTGTAATTTACGGCGACTACGATTCGGATGGCGTTAGCGGAGCTACTATTATGTATAACGCGCTCAAGAGGGTCGGATTTATTAAGGACAATTTGGGCGTTTATCTCCCAGACAGAGAAAAAGAAGGATACGGATTAAATATACAGGCGGTGAAGCAATTCGGCAAAGAAAAGTATAACCTTATCATCACCGTCGACTGCGGCACCACAAGTTTTGATCCTATCAAGCTTGCGAACAAAAAAGGTATTGATGTTATCGTAACTGATCATCACAGGGTAATAGATAACCCCCCGGAAGCGTACGCGTTTGTAAATCCGCATCAGGAGGACGATAAGTACCCTTTCAAGGACCTTTGCGGCGCCGCGGTTGCTTTTAAGATCGCCTGCGCGCTTTATAAAAAAGCCGGTATTCCAGAAGGCGAGGAGAAGTGGTTTTTGGACTTGGTGGCGCTCGCTACAGTAACGGATGTGATGCCGCTCCTAGGCGAAAACAGGACGCTTGTGAAATATGGTCTTTTTGTGTTGGCGCAGACAGAACGGCTTGGCCTTAAAGCGCTTATGGAAGTTTCCGGAATAAAAGCGACATACAATAAGGATTCCCTATCAACAAGTCTTCGGCCATGGACTTTGGGATTTGTATTGGGGCCGCGGTTAAACGCGGCTGGCCGCATGGATCACGCGAATACCGCCTTTGCGTTGCTCACGGCGACATCATACGAGGAAGCACTTCGTTTTGCTCATCAAATAGACGAACGCAACCGCGAACGCCAGCAGCTTGTAGGTAAGATAATCCAAGACGCGGAAAAGCGCCTTTTGACAGATAAGTCCCCGGTGATATTTGAGGGAGACAAAGATTGGCCCATCGGGGTGCTCGGTATTGTCGCCGGGCGCCTCTCGGATAAATACCACAAACCCGCTTTTATTTTCCAATTGAAGGAAGACGGCCTGCCTGCCGGTCAGGCAGGCAATGCCGCGGGAAGCGTGCGTACAATTTCCGGATTCCATGTTGTGCGCGCGTTTGAGTCAGTCTCGGATTTGCTTATCAATTTTGGCGGCCATCCGGCGGCCGGGGGGTTTACAGTCCCCCAAAATAAACTTAAAGAGATGAAGAAGCGCATAGAAGAATTCGCGAATCAAAATCTTAAAGAAGAAGATTTCGTAAAAAAAGTAGAATATTGCGCCGAAGCGAGTCCCGTAGATATTTCCTGGCAAGTATACGAGGAAGTGGAGCGCTTTGAACCGTTCGGGGAGGCAAACAGAGAGCCAATTTTTTTGCTGCGAGGCGCAAGAGTTGTTCGTATTGATTTAGTTGGCAAAGATAATGGAAATGGCAATGGGAAGAAACACCTTCGGCTTCTGTTGAATATTTCAGGGACAAAGCGAAAGGCAATGGCATTTGGCATGGGGGAAAGAGCAGATGAGTTGCCCGCAGGTGGGAGTATTGATATTTTGTTCAACTTTGCAATTGACGAATGGAATGGTAATAGGGAATTGATGCTAAGAGTTGTGGATTTTAGAAAAGCGTGATATTATCACATTGTGAAATACTCAAATTCTCCGGTAGTTTTACCTAAAAAAATAACCAAGGGCGAAGAGTTCGTTGTTGTGCCTCGCAAAGAATACGAGGGGCTTTTGCGTTTCTATAATGTACAACATCAACAGACGACAAAGAAAAAAGTAGCGAAAAAGGAACCTAAGCTGTCAAGGGGACTTCGACAGGCCCTGAAAGAGGTGGAGGAAGGAAAAATTAGCAAGGCCTATACGGATGTCAACGAATTGATAAAAGCCCTTAATGCTTAAATCTAAATGGAAGTACGCTATAGTCCTCATTTTCTAAGTAAATATAAAAAGTTTCCCGCCGTTGTTAAAAAAAAGTTTGATAAACAGATCTTCTTTCTTGCAAAAAGTCTTACCTATCCATCACTGCGTGCTAAAAAATTCCACGAAGCTAGGGGTATCTGGCAAGCCCGAGTGGACCGGTCGCACCGGTTCTATTTTTTAATTAAGAAAGATGTTTATATTTTGTTAGATATTACTAAGCATAAAAAGTAATGCAGGAACAAATTACAATTCATACCGACGGCGGATCGCGCGGGAATCCGGGGCCTGCGGCCCTAGGGGTAGCAATGGGCACCCCGATAAATAAAGGATATTCCAAGTATCTGGGGAAGAAGACCAATAATGAAGCCGAATACGAAGCCGTGATTTTTGCCTTGGCAAAACTCAAAGCACTTCTCGGTACAAAAAAATGCAAGACATTGAGGGTTGCTTTTAAGATGGACTCTGATTTGGCGGTGCAGCAGCTTTCGGGTAAATGGAAAATAGAAGGGAAGACCATCATCCCGCTATTTGTAAAAGTACATAATCTGCGAATGGATTTTGCGGGTATAGAGTTTCACCATATTCCACGCGAGCAAAACAAAGACGCAGATGCGCTTGTAAATTCCGAGCTAGACAAACACGCGCACGAAGGAGGATTGTTTAACTTATAAGTTATCCACATTGGAAAAAGTTTTCCTGCGCTTTACACTAAAAGGTACTTTCGTACCTTTATTTATTTAAGAAAAGGAGGTTGTGCCGTGCGGCTAGAACACAAGTATAGCGTGCGGCACGGGCATCTCCCGCTTGCCGCACTGAAAACTCATCCGCAAATGCGCCTGACTATTAACGAAGAGGGCATTGAGGAACTCGCAGAGAATATTCTTCGCCACGGCCTGATACATCCCATTTGCGTGGCTCATGTAGATGCGAGTTACGTTGTGATATCCGGGCATAGGCGCCTTAGAGCCTGCCGATTGCTGGAGGAGCGGGGACATCGCGACGGCGAGATCGCAGTTACCGTATTTGAAAATCTGACACTCATTGAGATGGCATTACTGCAGGCATCAGAAAATATTCACGAACAAGTTCCTGCTCATGAGGCAGCAAAGTTTTATGAAGCCACGTGGCGAGCTCTTAAGATAGCCGAGCCGGGTTTTACTTTGACCGATTTTGCAAAAGCGGTTGGCAGAAACGAACAGACGATACGAAATGCATTGAGATTTGCTCTTCTGCCCCAGAGAATCCAGGATTTTGTTTCCTCCGATTCTTTTTCATACGGTGCCGCAATACAGCTTACGCGGCTTTCCGAAATTGTGGATGAGGTGGGCCTTGAACAATGGGCGATACGTTTTGTTATTTCTCCGAAAAAGGTTTCTGAAGTTCGAGAGCAGATAGAAACTTATATGAGGGATATTTCCTCCGGGCAGCTGAATATGCTAGATGTTTTTGAAGCAAATACTCGGAGAATACTTGAGCAAGAGTCCCGGCGTATACTCATCGATCGCGCGACCGTGACATCCTTTTGGGGCGGCATTGCCTTCTCAAACGACTTCTTCACCTGTTTGAGAGCGGGAAGTTGGAGCCGGAGGATTCTCCGTGGCTTCGCCGAAATCCCAGACATGCGTTCCGTGAATTGGTTGATCTAGAAAAGCGAGTGCTTGAGCATATGAGAACCGTTCTTTCGTTTCAAGAAGCCGAAGAGGCCGAGAATATTCTTGTGAAATGTGAGGGTTGTGTGTCTTAAAAGTATATGCCCTGCGGCTAGTGTCGCGGGGTTTTTTTTCATGTGCGGGGAACTTTATTGTATAATGCGGCATATACAAATACTCACGATCGTGAGTATTTGTATATTACAAATTTGACTGTTACTAATATTTGTGATAATATACTGCTATCTCAGCAAGTCGCGAGGTTGGGGGGTACAAGACTGTACCCCCAGGAAAGTCCGAACACC
>CAYJWU010000019.1:0-5852 GCA_964374025.1 uncultured Candidatus Saccharibacteria bacterium | reverse complement strand
TCAATAGGGAAACCCGCCGCAACCCGCCACAACTGTTGGCGGGAAGCAGGCGGGCCCGCCATAATGCCCCGCCGTTGCGGGGCTTTAGGCGGGGTGCCACAGAGACTATACTACCCGCCGCAAGCTAACGCATGCAGGCGGGGAAAGGTGAAAAGTTGCGGGATAACTCGCATCTTGCGTATGGCAACATACATAAGTGGAAAACCCCACCCGGTGCAAGTCCGTGCTCCGATTCAAATCGGAGAGCGACGCTTGAGGCATAGTGGCAACACTATGTCCAGATAGATAACCTCGCCCCGCCACATTGGCAGCTTTGCTGCCTTTGGGCGTGGGACAGAATTCGGCTTATAGACTTGCTGGGATACTAAAACAACCCTGATGTTACATGGGGGTTGTTTTAGTTAGTGACACAAGATTATAGTTCTAATTTACCATTTCAAGACGATCGTCTGAAAAGTGCAAAATTACTTTTTACATTTTTTCCACTCCATCGCGTTCAAGAGCGGGCCGTAGATGTCGCGATTTCGGCTTATTGCTAGTGGATTTTTTTTGAGGAAATTGAATTTGCCGAATTGTATAAAGTCCATACCTTCTATAATGGCTATTGGGGTTTGCTCTTTTCCTTCGCCCATGACGCATACTGCCGCAGTTGCGAGCGCGTCAGCGATATTTGACTGCGTTATCTTTAATTTTCGGCCGAAAATATCTTTTTTCCCGCGGTAATCTTTTAGCGGCCAAAAGCCCCAGTACGAGAGGGCAATTCCCATTGTGCCCCAGCGCAGAGGCACAGTATGGCTGTCCGAAATTATTACGCCAAATTTTTTAAGCTCGTACTCTTTTTTTATAAAGTTATAAATTTTTTTCGCGGTTTCAAATGGCTTTTCCGGCCAAAGGATATAATAGCCATTGGCATTACTCTCGTCTATGCCGGCAGTTGGGATCATGATATTATGTTTCATCGTGAGCATGACGTAGCCCCTCGGTACTTTTTCGCGCGGAAGATAAAGCTCGGCCTCTTTGCGAATAAGATCATCTTTGTCCTTCACTTCTTCTGCCTTTATGCACCTTCCCTGCCAAATGGAAACGATTTTCGAGGTGATGACTACGATGGAGCGTTCTTTGAGATTTAATTTGGCGAGCAACTCAAATAAATCGTCTTTCGGCGGAAGAAAGGGGCGAGTTTTGATTGGCTTGATTATCATGAGCAATTATGCTAGAGTTGCTGGTACATAATAGCACATTTTAAAGTTTTTCATAACTCACCCCCCTTCCCCCTCTCTTACCTTAAGAGAGGGGGCTATCAAGAAAGTCCCCCCTCTTAATGTAAGAGGGGGCTAGGGGGAGTTATAGAGGGGAGGAATATCATGGGAAAGCTAATCGTAGAAGGAGTTGATCTGACCGAATTCCTCGGCGTTCCATACGTGGCTTCGCGTCATCCGGGAAATACGTCTGTCCAAGAGTTTGTTAACAATCCAAAACTTGGTGCCAACTGCGAACTTTTTTCATCAGGGATACGGAGAAAAAGAGGGTTCCATGTTGATCAGATGCGGTCAATAGAGATGTGGCATGACACGAATTTTACCGTAGAAGTAAATGAGGCGCCTTATGAGCCCTATGACTGTTTTTTATTTTTACCCAAAGGCGCTGATCCGCATAAACTGATCGAAGAGGTCAAAAATTTCCACGAACTTCCAGAAAATGACATCAATGAACTTAAGAAATTCCATCAGGCAGTATATATCGGACCGAGTCATGACGATTATAGGAGTGGTTTGTTCCTTCATCTTCCGAAACCCGGCCCATCTTGTGTCTGGCAATTTGAGGATTTTGCGAAGTCAGAAAAGGAGTATTGGTTGTTTAAGGTAAAACGTCCGGTGCTAAAGCTATCACAACGATAGCTTTTTTGTTGGCGCTCTTCTCTTTTTGCTCGCAAATAGCTACAATATCAGGAAATGCGAAAAGCTGACTTCCTCTTTAATGTTGCTCTTGTGCCGGTAGATTTTTTGATGTTGATGGCGGCGGGTCTTGCCGCCTATTTTTTGCGGCTGAGCCCTATTGTCGCGAACTTCCGGCCCGTGCTTTTTGATTTGCCGATTGTATATTATCTTACTTTGGCAGGGGCGCTCACGGCGTTTTTTGTGGTTATTTTCGCGGTATCTGGTCTTTATCGTATTAAAGTAAGGCGTAGTCAGATTGAAGAGTTTTTCCAAGTCGTAGTTTCAATATCCGCAGGCATGATGTTGATTATCATATTTATGTTTTTTAAGCGCGAATGGTTTGACTCCCGTTTTATTATGCTTGCGGCATGGTCATTCGGGATAATATTTGTTACTGCCGGGCGTCTCTGTGCCGCAAAAATACGCAGAGTCCTCATGGCAAAACGCGGATTTGGAGTTGAGAGGGTGCTTATTGTCGGCGAAGGCGAGCAGGCAAATCTTATAAAGCAGGAGATAGAAACAAATCCCTATCTCGGCTATTCTATTCTTGGCCATGTGCTGAATATAGATTTGGAAAATATAAAAAATATCGTAAAGAACCCCGGAGCTCAAAAAGTCATCCTTGCCAATCAGAACTTTGAAAGAAGCGCTGTTGTTGATCTTATAAATTTTTGCGAGGATATGCGCATTGACCTTAAATTTGTGCCGGATTTCTTCGGCGCTGTTTCGCGGAATATTGATATAGATATTTTAAATGGCAATCCGCTTATAGAGCTCAAAAGGACAAATCTTGAGGGTTGGGGAGTTGTCATGAAGCGAATGTCAGATATCGCGGGAGCCATTTTTTTGCTGCCAATTTTAAGTCCGGTATTTATTGCTGTAGCTCTATTGATTAAATGGGAGACCAAAGGCCCTGTCTTTGTGAGATTGACTCGCGTGAGCCGGGGCAAGGAGTTTGGTCTATTAAAATTCCGTTCAATGATAGACGGGGCGCACGAGTACAGAGAGTATTTTGCCGCGGAGAACGAACGCGGAGACGGGCCTCTTTTTAAGATGAAAGATGACCCTCGCATTACAAAAGTGGGGCGGCTCATCCGCTCAAAGCGCGTAGACGAACTCCCCCAGATTTTTAATGTGCTAAAAGGCGACATAAGTTTGGTAGGCCCGCGTCCGCATGAGCCGGGGGAGATTGCGCGGTACGCACGCCATCATAAAAAGGTTCTTGCCATAAAATCCGGCGTCACCGGCTTTGCTCAAATATCCGGCGCAGAGCAGCTTCCCTTTGAGGAAGAAGTAAAACTCGATCGCTACTACATAGAAAACTGGTCGCTCAAGAAAGATGTCGCTATACTCCTAAAAACGCTCGGGATATTGATACTCGGAAGAACAGACTATTAGATAACTATGAAAGTCGCTTTAGTCCACGATTATTTAAATCAATACGGCGGGGCGGAGAGGGTGCTTGAGGCATTTTGTGAGATGTTTCCCGACGCCCCAATATACACGCTTGTGTACGACGCCAAGCTCACCGGTTTTGCGTTTGAAGGCAGGAGGATAAAAACCTCTTTTTTGCAGAAGATGCCTTTTGCCGCGTCTCGCCACAGGTACTTCCCTATATTTATGCCCTACGCCGTAGAGCAGCTTGATCTCTCATATTACGACCTTGTGCTTTCCGATTCAGGAAGCTACGCGAAGGGAGTAATTACAAAGCCCGATACAGTGCATATTTCTTATTGCCATACTCCTCATAGATACGTATGGGACAATAGCCATAAGCTCATCGGAGAGTTTAGATACCCAAGAATCATAAAAGCGCTAAGCCCTCTTTTTATGACTTATGTGCGCATTTGGGACTCGCAGTCCTCCGAAAGGGTGGATGCGTTTATAGCGAATTCTGAATTTGTGCGCAGGCGCATAAAAAAATACTACGGCAGGGACGCCGCGGTGATTTACCCGCCCCTGAATACGCGAAGGTTTTTCGCGCGTGAGCCTGACGCCCCGACCGCGGTCGGGGCGAGCCTCGCCCCGAAGGGGCGGGAAGATTATTTTTTGATGGTCGGACGCATGGTGCCGTATAAAAAATTTGGTCTTGCCGTGGATATATTTAATCAGCTTGGTTTGCGTTTAAAAATTATAGGAGACGGCCCCGATCGTAAAAAACTTGAAAAGAAGGCCCGTTCAAACATAGAGTTTCTGGGACTTGTTTCGGAGCCAAATCTTCCCGAATATTACGCGCGCGCGCAAGCTCTCATATTTCCCCAGGAAGAGGATTTCGGCGTGGTGGCCCTGGAGAGCATGGCTTCCGGCCGGCCCGTAATCGCGTATCGCGGCGGGGGGGCGCTTGAGATTATCAAAGAAAATGAAGACGGTATATTTTTCGACAGGCAAACCGGCGACTCTCTCATAGACGCGATAGGAAGATTCCAAAGCATGAAATTCGACCCCGTTCTCATCCGCAAACACGCGATGAGGTTTGATAAGGAGAGGTTTAAGGAAGAGATTAGAAATTTTATACAGAAAAATATATGACCATAGGCATTGATGTACGATCGCTCGCCGGCGGGGCGTATACGGGGGTGGGGGAATATACGAGAAATCTTTTGAAGCACTTAGTTCGGCTTGATCAAAATATTAAGTTCAAGCTTTTTTTTAACGCGCACAGGCCCTTCGACTTCGCTCAGGGTAAACCCGATTTAGAATTTTTGCGAGAGTCAGTAAATGTAACGCCATACTTTTTTAGTTATCCCAACAAGTATTTCAGCGCGACAACTGGATTTCTGAACAGACCGCGGATAGACAAAATGATTGGCGGATGCGATGTATTTTGGAGCCCTCATTTTATTTCAGCGCCTCTAAGCAAAAATTGCAGAAAAGTTGTTACGTTTCACGATTTATCCTTCGCGCGCTATCCTGAATTTTTTGATGCAAGGCGCAAGCTCTGGCATTTTTTAAATAGTCCGAAAAAACAGGCAAAAGAAGCCTGCCGTATTATAGCAGTGTCCGAATCTACGGCGTATGATCTTTCCGATATGTACGGCGCAGATCCGCGTAAAATAAATGTTGTGTATTCCGGCATCAACGAAGAATTCTCTCGCGCGCATACGCGCGAGGAACTTTGGCACGTGCGGGCGAAATGCAATCTCCCCGAGCGTTTTATACTCTCGCTTTCAACGGTTGAGCCGCGCAAAAATGTGTTTGGCATAGTGAGGGCCTTTGAGATTTTCAAAGAATCCGGAAGTGGAGCTGATATCAAGCTTGTGATAGCCGGAAAGCCCGGCTGGCTGTATAAAGACACATTCCGCGCCGTCAAAAATTCAAAATACAGCGACGACATCATTTATATTGGTTTTGTGGAAGATACGGACAAGCCAGCGTTATACAAACTCGCCGAGCTGTTTGTGTACCCAAGTATTTACGAGGGCTTCGGTTTTCCTCCGCTTGAAGCAATGGCGTCAGGCACGCCGGTTATCACATCTAGCTGTTCATCCTTGCCAGAAGTCGTCGAAGACGCGGCGATCCTCGTGGACCCGTTTAATATTTCGGACATTGCTTGGATGATGGAGGAGATTATAAACGACAAGGAACTTAGCGACTCCTTAAGTAAAAAGGGCCTTCTTCGGGCCCAGAAATTCTCCTGGCAAAAATGCGCCGAGGAGACGCTCAAGGTTTTAATTTTTTAAAATAAAAATATATACACTTAGAAAACGATCGTCCTACAAGTGTATACATTTTATTTTTGTTCCCCCCAAAAAATACCCGCTGCAGAGTTGCAGCGGGTATTGCTCTATCTTTTTGCGTCTCGGTCGTTCCGGAGAAAGGCGCCGTACCCTGTAGTCATAACGCCAAGGGCGATGAGCAGAAAAAATAGTGGAATTGTGGTGCCCGCGGAGTTTTGGTACGCCGAGGGTAGGACAA
>CAYJWU010000018.1:9517-19776 GCA_964374025.1 uncultured Candidatus Saccharibacteria bacterium | reverse complement strand
CTTGGGAAGGTTACGCATTTTCCAGTTATTTTATGGCGCGCTGGAGTAAGCACTTGCGCGCAGAACACGGACTCCCCCTCCTGCTTTCTGTCGGATATAGGTCTTGCTTTCTCGCCTGCGCGAGACGATGGACTAGGTGCCACGCCATGGGACGGTTCAACGGTGGGGAATAATGTCGGCTTAAATTCTAGGAATTGACTCGGATCGGGACGTTCAGAAGCAGGCAAATCTCGGAATTGTTCGCGGAATTTGTCGCGTTCTCCAAAATATTCTTTACGCTCCTCCTTAAACGCTTCGTTTTCAAGTTTTCGCAGGCCGTTGCTCGCAAGGTGGGTTGCTGAATTTGCTTGCCCAAATGCTTCGCCTGTTTTTCCTTGCGAAACGAGCAACGTTACATCGGCAAGACGAGAGCTCGCGTTGTTATACAGCTGCTGCGCGGCATTTTTACCGGGAATATCGTCGCCGGTCTCTGCAAGTTTTTGCGAGAGTTTTTGCACAAGTTCCTCCGCCTTTTTTACTGTTTCGTCAAGATTTTCGCGAGATACATTCGCCTGTGCTTTTTGCGCATCAAATTTCGTAAATTGCTGGTCTATTTGGGGGGCAAATTGCCGTATCTGCGCTTGGGCATCCGGATCGCTCTGAATCCTCAATCGGAATTCCTCGGTTTTCTTCAGAAAATCTTCTTCCCCAAGGAATTGCTCAAATCTTCCCTGGATGCGCCCTGACTGCTCCCTTCGTATATCGTCAAAGAAAGTGAATTGAGGTCCAAATTCTTTTTCAAACCCATCAAGAACTGCCATGTGCTCGGGATCAAATCCTGCCAACATGCGCATTTTATCTTCTACTCTTCCAAATTCTCTTGCTTTTTCAATCTCTCCCTGCATCTCGGTCATCGCCTTTTTCTTCATTTCCTGAAAGAAGCCCTTTTTATCCGCGGGAATTATTCCTTCCATTTCTGTGAGCGTTTGCATCATCTGGACATCGCTGAAATTTTCTATCTCCTTAAAGAAATTATTCAAGTCGCTTGTTGTTTCTGCGTTTTCAAATTTTTCGCGCATCTTCTGCTCCATTTTACGCTTAATGCCAAGAACGGCTGTAATAGTGTTTGGATCAAGGTTTGTCTCAAGCTCTTTGACGATTCGGGCGTCTTCGAGCTTGCCATCTTCAAGATGCGCGATAAATACCTGTTTGCGCGTTTCGTCTTTAATGCCCGCCATGCGTTTTCCTATTCGTTCGCGGGTTTTCTCGCGGGCTTTTTCCATTTCCTGAAACATATCTTTCTGTATGTCGCCAAAAGCGTTTAGATCATCAAAGGCCTCAAGATGCCGCACTTCGTTGCCTCCCATTTTCTCCGCATATTTATTGAATATTTTTCGCTGTTCTTCGCTTGTGTTCTGAAATTCCTCCGCGAATGCTTTCGAAGAATTCTCTATGGCGTTTTGTATCGCGCCTCTTGCGGCCAAGGGAACAAAATCTTTTACCTCCTCAAGCACGGTTATATTGTTAAACTGCCGGAAAGAGCTCCCCCCTTGTTCTTTTATTGCCTGTTCAAACTTTTGTTGTAGCACTTCGGGCTCAACAACCGCTGCCATGGATTCGGAAAACTGCTTCATCGCCGCTGCTTTTGCCGCTTCAATTTCAGGAGCAATATCATCGCGTTTTTGCATAAACTTACCGAGGGCCTTGTGATGTTTTATCTGGCTGTCGGCTGCGCGCTTTACGACGAGCTCTATTTCTTCCTTTGTTTTTCCCGAATCTTTGAGGTTTTCAATGCGCACCTTTATCCGTCCGGTTTCTTTTTCATAATTTTCTATCGCGGATTTTACTCTTTCGTCACTTGCTCCTCCCTCTTCAAGTTTTTTGGCTTCAATAATTTTTTCGCTCGCGAATTTGAGCTTTAGCTCCGCTTTTGCCGCCGGATCAAAAGTAAAGAATGACTGAAATCCCCGGCGAACATTTTTAAATGCGTATAGAGGATTGCCCGGCAGGATGTTCGGGTCTCCCACGCCAAGGTCCTCTGGAGTGACGTTTTGATCTTGCTCCGCAAGTTCTGTTGCTTGCGCGTCAGCTGCGGCGACATCCGCAGCGGTGGTTTCTTCCTGCGCGTTTACAAACAAAAATCCCATCAGGAAAAGTAGGGCAAAGGATATGCAAAAAATGCTCAAACTAAAACGATGTGTCATAGAATTATAAATTAATTTTAACTTAGTTCTATTTTAACATTTTCCGCAAATTCTTTAACTGTGGATAAACCAAGATCGCCTTTTGCCCTATCCCGGACAGAGATTTTTTGGGCTTTTTCTTCTTTTTCACCGACTATTATGAGATACGGGATTTTTTGAAGTTGTCCTTCGCGAATCTTTTTGCCAAGGGTTTCGTTCTCGCCTCGCAGAGTTACGCGTAAAGGGCGCAGGGATTGCGCTACTTCCTCTCCGTATTTATTGAACTTTTCACTCACGGGTATTATCCAAATTTGCTCTGGCGCAAGCCAGAGGGGAAATGCGCCCGCGTAGTGCTCGATGATTATGGCCATAAATCTTTCAATCGATCCAAGATACGCGCTATGGATCATAACCGGCGTTTTTTTGCTGCCATCTTTGTCTATGTATTCAAGGCCGAAACGGGAAGGCATATTAAGATCGAGCTGGATTGTTGAAATTTGCCACTCGCGTCCCAGACTGTCATTGATCAAGAAGTCCATCTTTGGGCCGTAGAACGCAGCTTCGCCCTCCGCGCTTTCATAGTTTATTTTACTTTTTCTCAATATATTCTCCATCTGCTCCTGGGCATTGCTCCAAAGCGCGTCATCCCCAAGATACGCGTTTTTATTATGCTCGTTACGGAGAGAGAGGCGAATTTTATAATTTTTTAATTCAAATTTTTCTACAACCTTCAATACGCCTTTTAGGAGCGCGTCAAACTCCTGCTCAATCTGGTCTTTCCGCGCGAAAGAGTGGGAGTCGTCGGTCGTAATAGAGCGTACGCGAGTGAGGCCCGAAAGTTCACCGGGTTGTTCGTCTCTGTATGCCGAAGTTGTTTCGTAGAACCTCACGGGGAGGTCTCTATAGCTTCTTGGGCTTGACGCATAAATTTGGGTATGGTGCGGGCAATTCATTGGTTTTAGTATAAGTTCAGAGTCCTTGCCTCTTACATAGAAAATATCGTTTTTAAATTTTTCAAGATGCCCGGAAACCTTGTAGAGATCGGGTTTTGTAATGTGGGGTATATGCACATTTAGATAACCCGCCTCGCGCTTGAGCGCTTCAGTGAACTTTTGAAGCTCATTCCATATAACAGTGCCTTTGGGGGTAAATAACGGCAGGCCCGGCCCTACAAGTTGGGAAAAAGTAAAGAGGCCAAGCTCTTTGCCAAGTTTTTTGTGATCGCGTTTTTGCGCTTCTTCTTGCCGTTTTAGATATTCGTCCAATTCTTTTTTTGTATCAAAAGCTATGCCGTAGACGCGCGTGAGCATTTTATTTTTTTCACTGCCTCGCCAGTACGCGCCGGCAACCCGTGTAAGCTCAAAGGCGTCAAGCGGCAAATCCTTCGTATTTTTTACGTGCCCGCCGTGACAGAGATCCAAAAATTCGTCGCCCATATATACCACGCCGACCTTATTAGCGGGGACAGTCCCCGCTAATAATTCATCTATGAGTTCCAGTTTATAGGTAGCGCCCCTTTTCTTAAAATGCTCGCGCGCTTTCTCCGCGTCCCATTCTTCATATCTAAATTCATGCGCCCCTTTTGCAATCCTTATCATCTCTTTCTCAATTTTCGGCAAAAAATCTTTTTCGCTTATTTCAACACAGTCAAAGTCGTAGTAGAATCCATTTTCAATCGCCGGCCCAATGCCAAATTTCACGTTTGGATATAAACGCTTTACAGCCGCGGCCAAAAGGTGGGCGAAGGAGTGGCGGATGTTTTCGATGGGTATTGACATATTTTAGTTCTTTTTTTTATTATACAAGATACAAGTTAATCTGGGGGCATGGGGAAAGGAGAAGATATGCGGAGCAAGCGTAAGTGGTTGTTATACGGCTATTCGGCGTTGGCGTGTATCGTTGCGGGGTTTTCCTTTTATTTATTCCTTGCATCAATTCTGTATATTGCCAGCCATCCCGGCGCGACTTTGGGCGAATGGAAAGACGCCCAGAACTTCTTACACTACAGAGTGCCTGAATTTGCTCGATTTTCTCGATTTGATAGCTTGCCTGCATGGTCTGAAAGTGTGCTCTCCTTTGCATCCCTCATGTATGCGATGTACTTGGCTCAAAGAAAATTTAGGAAGGCCAGAGCTCCAAAACCATAGTTTCCCCTCGCTTGTAAGGCAACGTCCTCGTCAGGCCCGCTTGTGCCTGACTTTTTATTTTCAAATTATTCTTATTACCCCCTCTCTAATAACAGTGAACCTCCCCTTTAGTTTAGCAGTTTTTGTTTTTTCTAGAAATGGCAGAAGAGTTTCTATGACATTTTTCGGCCGCGGCACATGTAATCTAAGGAGAATTATTCCGGGGTGAGAATTGCGCGGATTGTGGACCAAGAAGCCGAAATCTTGATCATGAGTTATTATGATTACCTTGGTTTTCTTTGCAAGTTTTAAAATCTGTTTATCTTTAGCGCCAGACAATCCTTCTTCTTTGACGCTTAAAACAGAAAAGCCCTTCCTGCGAAGAGCCGCAATAACGCTTTTAGAGACATTTTCGTCCGCAATAAAATCTGCCATAAGTTATCGCACGAAAACAACCTCTTCGCGTTCAAGGGTTTTTGCGGCATAGGCGGCTGCCGCTCTGATATCATCTTCTTCAAGTTGCGGATACTCTTTTATGATTTTCTTCGCAGTCATGCCTGCCGCTATTAACTCTAGTATAAAATCTATCGAAATTCTCGTTCCTTTTATAATAGGCTTCCCGCCCAGAATCTCTGGATTGCTTGTTATTCTGTAGTTTATAGTGGTTGTTTTGTATTTCATAATTTTAGTCTAACAAGTAATCCCAATTTATGCAATCCGCCCAATGCCAAATCACAACTCCTTCACCTCCTCACACAATATCTTGAGGGTGCCGTCTTTGTCGGAAAGGCGGCCTTTTATTTTTGCTAAAGAAGTTTCTTGAGCTCTTTCGGCGATATTTCGATGTCTCGTAAAATACCATATAGCGTGCCCGCTGGGATATCCCGGCCAGAATGCATTGCTATAATTGCCCGACGTCCATCGGGGTGAACTAGGACCAAGTGGCTGGTCGCTCGTTGTCTATGTTCAAAAAATCCAAGCTTTTTCAGCGCTTGGACAAGTTTTTTAGGCGTGACTTGAGGTAACTGCGGCATAGTTATTTTCGGGCAACACTTAAATCGCGTTCAGAAACAGTTTCAAAAAATTCTAGCCCCTCTTCTTGTGGGATTGGCTCATTGTCTTCCTTGAGACTCGCAAGATATAAATGTATTGCTTCTCGCAGATGTTTTTTTGTTTCATCGATACTTTTGCCCCAGGTATGACAGCCCGGCAACGCCGGGACGTAGCCGTGGAAAGTACCTCCCGTATCTGGCTCAATAATTATGCGGTAGGTAAATATTTTATAGGGTTGTGTAATTTTAGAAGTTTTCGTTTTCATTTTTTTATATTATCATATGTGGCATATTCACGCAATCGCCGGCCCAATGCCAAATCACAACTCCTTCACCTCCTCGCACAAAATCTTTAAGGTGCCGTCTTTGTCGGAAAGGCGGCCTTTTATTTTTACAGCCGCGCCTTCGGTGAAAATTTCAGGATTTTTTTCCAAAACAGACGGGAACACAAGCCCCTCTATTTTTGAGGTCAAATCCTCGATGCCGATAAAGAGCATTGGATGGCCGTTTTTTGTTATTACTTTTTGGATATTTGAAATAACGCCGGCTATAGAGAGCATCCTGCCCGTGTCGCGTCCCGCTAGATTTTTTATTTTTGGAAATAGTTTTATTTTGTCCTTGTATTCTTCCAGCGGATGGCTCGAGAGGTAGAATCCAAGAAGTTCTTTTTCCCAAGCAAGGGCTTGCTTTTTGGAAATTGCCTCCGCGGAGGCGAGGCGGAGAGAATTTCTAAACATTGGCTGGTCGGCAAAAAGACTTATCTGGGACGAATTCCTGATGCTTTTTTGGTCGCGCGAATATTTGAGAAGCGCGTCAATGTTAGAAAGAAGCCTGTTGCGTTCTTCAATATTATCAAACGCGCCGCATTTGATTAAACTCTCCAACGACTTTTTGTTCAAATCTTTGTCTTGCACTCGCTCCAGAAGATTTTCTGTGCTTGTAAACGGCCCACCGAGCTCGCGCTCTTTGATGACCTCGCCGACTATATGCTCTCCCACATTTTTTACGGCGGCAAGGCCAAAGCGGATAGCCTGCCCCGAGCCTTGTCGAGGGGCTTGGCTTACGGTAAAGCGTTGATCGCTTTCATTGATGTCCGGGGGCAACACTTTTATTTCCATTTCTTTGCATTCGTCAATGAGGAATGAAATACGGTCAATGTTTCTCTGCTCCGCGTTTAGAAGCGCCGCCATAAACTCGGCGGGGTAGTGGGCCTTAAGATACGCCGTTTGAAACCCCACAGTCGCGTAGCATGTTGAGTGAGCTTTGTTGAAGCCGTATCTCGCGAATGGCTCAACGAAGCGGAATAGCTGTTCCGCTGTTGCTTTCTGTATTCCGTTAGCCATCATACCTTCTACAAATTTTTCACGCTGTTCATCGAGAAGCTCCTTTATTTTTTTGCCAATGGCTTTACGCAGCACATCTGCCTCTGAATACGTAAAGCCCGCAAGCTCCCTCGCGATTTGCAATACCTGCTCTTGATACACCGCGATGCCGTAGGTGCTTTTTAAGATTGGCTCAAGGCCCGGATGGAGGTAGGAAATCTGAGATTTGTCGTGCTTTCTGTTTATGAAATCAGGAATAAGCTCCATTGGGCCGGGGCGATACAGGGCAATCATCGCGACAATGTCTTCAAACGCGGTCGGGCGAAGCTCTTTTAGGTAGCGGCGCATACCCTGCGATTCCAGTTGAAATATCCCAACCGTGTTTGCCTGCTGAAGCAGTTTTATTGTTTTTTCATCGTCAAGCGGTATTTTGTCCATATCTATGTCTTTGCCGTAAGCGCGCCGTATCTGCTCCCGCGCGTTTTCTATTATCGTAAGATTTTTGAGGCCGAGGAAATCCATTTTAAGAAGCCCGAGATCCTCAATCGCGTGCATTCCGTACTGGGATATCACTGCTGCGCTATTTTGAGATGACAGCTGAAGCGGCACAGAATTTGTAAGGGGCTCTTTTGTTATTACAACTCCGCAGGCGTGGGTTGAGGCATGACGCGCGACTCCCTCTAGTTTTCTTGCGGCATCTATGAGCCTGCGGGCCTCTCTGTCGTTTTGGTACAGAAGCGCGAACTCCTGACTTTCGCGAAGCGCCTGATCAAAATTCATCATCATCGGGATGGTTTTTGCGACCTTGTCGCAGTATTCGTAGGGATAGTTTAGAGCGCGCCCCACGTCTCTCACAGAAGCGCGCGCGGCCATGGTGCCGAATGTAATGATTTGCGCGACGTTTTCGCGCCCGTATTTTTGCGCCACGTATTCCAAGACCTCGTCGCGCCTCGTATCGGCAAAATCAATATCAATATCCGGAAGCTCGTGCCGGTCTTTTTGTAAAAATCTTTCAAAAATAAGATCGTATTTCAATGGGTCTATGTTCGTGATGTTCAGGAGATAGGATACTATTGAGCCCGCGGCAGATCCCCGGCCGGGTCCCACTACGATGCCCCTGTTTTTTGCCCAGTTTACAAAATCCTGCACTATTAAGAAATACGAAGCAAAGCCCATTTGTTTTATAACCTCAAGCTCGTAGTTTAGCCGTTGAAGTACGGAGCTTTCTATCTGATCGCCTTCCTTAACCTCATATCTTTCCCCCAATCCGTTCTCGCACATTTTTTTTAGATAAGAGTTTTCATCGTATCCTTGCGGCACGGGGAAATAAGGCAGCTGATACTTGCCAAGCTCTATTTGGACATTGCAAAGGTCCGCGATTTTTTGCGTATTCTCTATCGCCCCCGGTATATTTTTGAAGGCCGCGTGCATGTCTTTCGGCGACTTTAGCGAGAAATCCTCGCCTTTCATGGTAAGTCCGCGTTTCTCGTCTGATGTTTTTTCCCCTGTTTGTATAGCAAGGAGAATGTCCTGGGCCTCCGCGTCTTCCGCGCGAAGGTAATGCGAATCTTGCGTGGCCACAATGGGCAGTGAAAATTTCTTGCTTAGCTCCAGAAGCGCTTTATTGACTTTTGTCTGCTCCTTGATATTCGGGTGGTGCTGAAGCTCCAAATAGAAATTTTCTTTTCCAAATATATCGGCGTATTCCAAGGCCAGTTTTTCCGCGTCTGATTTTTTCCCCGCAAGTATTGCTTTTGATATTTCCCCCTGTAGGCATCCCGAGAGAGCGATTAATCCTTCGGCGTATTTACGAAGAAGCTCTTTATCCACGCGGGGTTTATAATAAAATCCCTCAAGGTGGGATAAGCTCGTAAGCTGTATAAGATTTTTATAACCTTGTTTGTTTTTGGCAAGCAGTGTGAGGTGATACCGTATGTGATCTATATTCGGCTGCTTGTCGCGCATGGAACGCGCCGCGATATAAGCTTCCATTCCAAAAATCGGCTTGACGCCCCTTTTTTTTGCCTCCTTGTAAAATTCTATATTCCCATAGAGCACTCCGTGGTCCGTAATCGCGATAGAATCCATGCCAAGTTCTTTGGTATAATCCAAAAGATCCGGGATTTTGGAGAGACCGTCGAGCAAACTGTAATGGCTATGGACATGCAGGTGGGTGAATTTTTGTTCCATCGTATGTAGATTATATCACTTCATAATTTATTTACAAATTTTGTCTTTTATTTAGCATGTGCTATTATGCGGATAGCAATTTTACAAAAGCGGAGGCAATAATATGCAGAGAATAAATTTCAGCAAGGCCCTGGATATTTACGCGAAAGAAAAATGGCTGCAGATAGCTATTTACTCCATAATCGGGGGATTGCTCGGGGGTATTCTCTGGGCCTTTTTGTTCGCAGTATTATGTGTTTTTGCGGGGTGCTTTGTAATGGTAAATGTTTACCTTATCTGCAATAACAATTTCGGTGCCCGAATATGCGGGGAAGTGGTGCGCCGGTCAAAGAATTTTTGCCCCAAGTGCGGAAGTAAAATCCCGGACAACCTAAAAAGTTTTAGTCGGCCGCCCAGCGGCCAAAGCTCCTGATTAATTCAGGAGTTTTTATGTTAGAATAAATTATTATGCCGCTCGATTTTTTGTATGAGAAAAAGCTAAGAAAACGGGGCTATCGGGTTGTGTTTGGGATTGACGAGGTGGGAGTCGGTCCGCTTGCGGGACCGGTGGTTGCCTGCGCGGTTACAATTCCCGCGTTTTTTGTTTTTGGAAATATCGCAAGCACAATAAAAATTATTAAAAAACTTAAAGATTCTAAAAAATTGTCGCGCAAACAAAGAGGAAAATTTTTGCGTGAGTTTGAAGACCAAGGGGAATTGGCATGGGAGACCGCGAGCGTATCGCCAAAAATAATTGACCGCGTGAATATTTACCAAGCACGACGAATGGCCGCAAAGCGGGCCGCGCAAAAACTTGAAAAAGGCCTGGACAGGGAGGCGGATATCCTTATTTTGGATGGCCGGGGGAAGATTGCCATGAACCGCGAACAGGAAGCTATCGTTAAGGGGGACGAAAAAATTGCGTTGTGCGCCGTAGCGTCTATTATCGCGAAGGAGAAGCGCGACCGGACGATGCTTCGCTATCATAAAAAATATCCGGAGTATAGATTTGATTTGCACAAAGGATACGGCACCAAACTGCATTTTCAAATGATCAAAAAATACGGCCCCTCTGCAATACACAGGGTAAGTTTTCGGCTTGTTTAAGCCAACTTTCCGGTCTTTTACCTAAAAACTATTGACAAAGAACTAAAAGTATGCTATAGTGGCAACATACCTATCCGTATGCGGGCATCGAGACGAGCGATGGTGAGGTAAGAGGCTATATGCTTTGTTTATCTCACCATCGGTCGTCTTAGGCCTGCCTACCGGTAGGCAGGATGACCATTTTACAACTTCATAGGAAACGGCCCCGCAGTTGCGGGGCCGTTTCCATAAGGTTATAAAAATGCTAAAATAATATCATGCCCGCTATACTTCAGGTTAAACAACTAACTAAGCGGTATAAAGATTCACTCGCGGTGGATC
>CAYJWU010000018.1:0-9417 GCA_964374025.1 uncultured Candidatus Saccharibacteria bacterium | reverse complement strand
TGGATCCCTCGATCGCGTGGGATTTGCGAAATAAAATCTACGAAAAAATGAAGTTATTGAAAGGCGCTGTGCTCTGGACTTCCCATAATATGGGCGAGATTGAGGAAATGTGCGATCGCGTGATTTTCTTGATGCGTGGAAATATCGCGGACGAGGGGACGCCCCTTGCTTTGCGGGAAAGATTTGGCAAGAATAATCTTGAGGATATATTTTTACAAATAGTGAAAGAGGGTAAAAATCATTAAAACATCTATGAATTCCTCGCATATCATCGGCATATTCCTGCGTCATTTATATGTGCTTCGGCACAGTTTTTTCCGTTTGCTCACTTTATTTTATTGGGCAATCCTGGAGCTTTTATTGTGGGGATTTATCACAATTTGGCTTGCAGGAATTACCGAGGTCGATTTCAAGCTTACATTGGCGACGGCGCTCCTTGGGGGCATGATATTTTGGCATATTTTTTATAGGTGCCAGCAAGCAATCGCCATATCTTTCCTTGAGGATGTTTGGACGCGGAATATCCTAAATGTTTTTGCCGCGCCCATAAAAGCAAGAGAATTTATCGCCGGTCTTATCCTTATAAGCATCGCGGACACCGTATTTGCGATTACGCTACTTGCGATTCTCGCGGGAATACTTTACGCGTTTGACATATGGACATTCGGTTTTTACGTTATTCCATTTTTTATTAACGTCCTTGCCTTTGGGTGGGTATTGGGATTTGTGACAATAGGTTTGCTAATTCGCTTTGGGCAGGGCGTTGAGGCGCTGGCATGGACATTCCCGGCGATTTTTTTGCCGCTTTCGGGAGTTTTCTATCCGATCAGTGTTCTTCCGATAGTCCTTGAAAAAATCGCGTTTTTTGTGCCAACATCCCATTTGTTTGAGGGCATGCGACTTGTTTTGACAAATCATGTATTTCCTCTGAACGATGTGATATGGGCAAGCGCGCTGAACCTCGTATTTCTTGTGTGTAGTTTGGCATTTTTCTACTGGATGCTCCGTTCCGCCCGGAAGAAAGGAGCTTTAAGCCGTATGGTTACGGAATAAGAGATGCGTTTTGCTCTTGCAATATGCGCTAGCGTCTGGTATAAGAGGATTAATGGGAGTACCGAAACAGCGCAAAACTAAAGCGAGACAAGGCAATCGCAGATCGCATCACGCGTTAAGCAGCATGGTTTTTTCGCTTTGCGCAAAATGCGGGAAAGATGTTTTGCCGCACCGGCTTTGCGAAAACTGCGGCACGTACAGGCAAAGGGAACTTGTAAACGTATTCGCAAAGCTGGATAAGAAAGAAAAAAAGCGCAGAGAGAAGGAGCAGGCAACGCACGAAAAAGAGCAGGGACAATCCGAAATACCTACGCCGGCAACCGGATTAGAAGAACTTAGCAAAAAATAATGGCCTCTCGGCACTTATCAAGATCAATCGCGATGCAGTCCCTTTACGAGTGGGATTTTTGGCATAGCCTCGGTAAAGCTCCGGGCGAAGGCGGGCATAGCGATAATTCAAAGCTTAAGCAGATTGTCGAAAATACTATTAAAGAATTCGGGCCCGGCCTCGAAAACACGGATTTTATCTGGGAGCTTATCAACGGCGTCACGAAATATCTGGATAAAATAAATGAAATCATAGAAAAATGCGCGCCAGAATGGCCCCTTGAGCAGATTACAATAGTTGATAGAAATGTTCTTCGCGTCGGAATTTACGAGCTTCTCTGGGGTAAGCGCGACGAGGTGCCTCCCAAAGTTGCTATCAACGAAGCGATAGAGCTTGCGAAGAATTTTGGAGGAGAGAGCTCCGGCAGATTCATAAACGGGGTTCTCGGGACCATATATAGGGAGATAGGGGAGCCGGGGAAAGATGAGGTTTCGAAGAAGGAGAAGGACGAAGCGAAAAAAAAGGAAGAAGGAGAAAAGACAATATCCGCAGTATCCGAGGAAAAGAAATAACTTTTTATATATTATGACGAAAGATCTTACGTCTCTGGAGAAATCTATGGGAGTGGATTTTAGGAACAAGGACTTTTTACTCCAAGCTCTTACTCACCGCTCCTACATAAATGAAAATCCAAAATTTTATTTAGACCACAATGAGCGTCTCGAGTTTCTCGGAGACGCGGTTTTAGAGCTTGCGGTTACGGAATATCTATATAAAAATTACAAAAACCCAGAAGGCGAACTGACCTCCTGGAGAGCATCTCTTGTAAACAGTAAAATGCTTTCTCAAATAGCTCACGATACAGGAATGAACGATTTTTTGCTTCTCTCGCGCGGCGAGGCAAAAGATACGGGAAGGGCCCGTGAGTATATTCTTGCAAACGCCTTGGAGGCAGCTATCGGCGCGATGTACCTTGACCAAGGATTTGCCTTGGCAGAAAAATTTATAAAAACCCATATTATACTTCCGAAGCTTACCGAAATCATAGAAAAACATCTCTACATAGACCCAAAGAGCCATTTTCAAGAAGAAGCGCAAGAGCGCGTGGGAATAACGCCGACTTACGAGGTGCTCGGCGAGTCGGGACCCGATCACTCAAAGAATTTTGTAATAGGGATATTTTTGGGTAGCGAAATGGTGGCGAAGGGCGAGGGGGCAAGTAAGCAGGAAGCTCAGGAAAAAGCCGCGGAAAAAGCGCTAGCAGAAAAAAAGTGGTAGCGCGCGCAGTACTTTTACAAAATTACGTAAAATAAGCAAGGAAAGGAGGGCTACGCAATGAGTAGACAAATGAAGACCGGGCTTTTGTATCTTGGCGTTGTGTTATTTGTCGTACTTGTCATTTGGCCGGCTATCAGGGGCGCTGGCAGAAGCGAGGATATGCCCCTGACGACGGTTGTCGCTATGGCCAAGAACGGAGAACTGCGCGAGATTGTCGTGCGGGGTAGTACGCTGACCGTCATCGGTCGGGCGGGGAAAGTTTACAAAAGCAGAATGGACAGCAACACAGACATTGTCAGTTTGCTTGTCAACAGCGGCGCCAAAGTGGGCCCTCCGACAGGGGTGGATGTTAATTTTAAGGGCTCCAGCAATTTTATTGGGCTTATCTTAAACTTTCTGCCTTTAATTATTTTTGGCGGACTTATGATCTGGATGATGCGCTCTGCCCAGGGCGCTAACAACCAGACCCTTGGTATGGGCAAGAGTCGGGCTCGCGTAGTATCCCCCAATAATCCCAAGGTGACATTCAGCGATGTCGCGGGAGTTGAAGAAGCCAAGTATGAACTTCAGGAAGTGGTTGAGTTTCTACGGTATCCGGCGCGATTTTTGTCTCTTGGGGCCCGTATTCCCAAGGGCGTGTTATTGGTAGGTCAGCCGGGTACGGGAAAAACGCTTCTCGCAAGGGCAGTGGCCGGAGAGGCGGGCGTGCCTTTTTTCCATATAAGCGGCAGTGAATTTGTGGAAATGTTCGTCGGAGTGGGCGCGGCGCGGGTACGCGATTTGTTTGATCAAGCCAAGCTCAATGCCCCCTGTATCGTATTTGTGGATGAGATAGATGCCGTAGGCCGGCATAGAGGGGCGGGTCTTGGAGGCGGCCATGATGAACGCGAGCAGACCCTGAACCAGATACTGGTTGAAATGGATGGGTTTGATACTAATACAAATGTCATCGTCATAGCCGCGACCAACAGACCGGATATTCTGGACCCGGCGTTGCTTCGTCCCGGAAGATTCGACCGCAAGGTCACTTTGGATCTTCCTGACATAGAGGGACGTAAGGCGATCCTCAAAGTGCATGCCGCTGGAAAGCCTATCGCGCCCGAGGTCGCTCTCGACAACATTGCTAAGGAGACCCCGGGTTTTAGCGGAGCAGACCTTGCAAATGTAATCAATGAGGCCGCGCTTCTCGCCGCGCGAAGAAAGAAGCAGAAAATATTTATGGCAGAATTTGAGGAGGCAGTAGAGCGCGTAATAGCAGGACCCGAGAGAAAGAGTCGCGTTATAAGTAAAAGGGAAAAGGAAATGGTGGCCTACCATGAGGCAGGGCATGCCTTGGTGGCCTCGGCTTTGCCTAATGCCGATAGGGTGCATAAGATTTCTATCATACCTCGGGGAGCTATGGGCGGGCACACATCCCTTCTGCCGGATGAAGACCGGTACCTTTGGACCAAAAACCAGTTCCACGATATGCTGGCTGTCAGCATGGGCGGACGAGTTGCGGAAGAATTGATTTTTAACGAAGTGACTACCGGGGCAAGTAATGACATTGAGAGGGCCACAAAGATCGCCCTGGGCATGATCAAACGCTACGGTATGAGTGAGGCGCTTGGACCGCGGACTTTCGGCAAGCGCGAGGAATTAATCTTCTTGGGGCGGGAGATTTCCGAACAGCAGGACTATAGCGAGAAGCTTGCCGAAGATATTGACGATGAGGTTAAGGTTTTTCTCGGCGAGGCATACGAGCGGGCAAAAGAGATTCTGTCTAGCAATAATCCGAAACTTGTGCGGCTTGCCGAGTATTTGATCGAGCACGAGTCCGTGTCTGGCGAAAACCTGCAGCGCCTCCTGAACGATACCACTCTACTAGTATAGAGTGGTTTTTTATTGACATATTTCGTGATAGGTGGTATGCTGAAGGTAAATTAGCCAGAATGGAGGTTACAAATGGCTACAGATGTGGCTAGTACCTTAAAGGAACAGTTTACGGCACATAAGGAAGAGATGGTTGTTGTTGTTTCCCGCGAGTATCGATTTCATGGATGTACCGGCTTTGGCCATGAGCCTCAGTTACATGAGTATAGGCTGGATATCGATTTTCAGCTAGGTATTATTGCGGAGTTGGGTATAGAAACGGCTCCGGATTGCGTAATCATACATACAACCGGCAACCACTTCTTTTGGAATAGTTATTCGAGAAAATGGATGGAAATCAAAGGCGAAATCCTTATCCCTGATCATAAGTTTAGCGATTTGCAAAAGCCGGTGTATGCTCCAGACGAGGAATTCGAAAGACAACAGAGGGAAAACGAGCGACGTGGGTTTAAGGACGCTGACTATGCCATGGAAATTATCATAGGCAATTCCGAAGTCGAGAAGTATCTGCAGGATCGTACTTACATGGAAATGGATGAGTACTCAAGGACCAGCGAAGGATTGGTAGCATTTTACAGGAAGAGAAGCATGCGATGTCTTCCGCCAGCAATGCTTGCGGAAGCTTTAGAGGTCAGTGGAATTACTGAAAAACGCAGGATAGTTGCTCGGGAGCTATTAAAGCAGCAACAGCAAATACTGCGGGGGTTGCTACATATTGAAATGTTACAACGATATGCAGGAACGTACATGGCTACCGAAGGGGTAAGGTTTCTTTTCGAAAAACAGAAAGTGTTGGCGGAGGAGGCAATTGACAAAAAAGTTCACATGCTGGGACCGTTTGAGATGGATGAGGATCTGTATCTCGGCGAATCTACTAGAAACATCGACATAATGGGAGTAAAAATAGTTGTCAACCCCAGCACTTTTATCACAACCCTTGCGAAAAGACATTACATTCCTATCCCCGAAGAGAATTCGTAGCTGTCTATACCATAAGCGGTCCACCGGATCGCTTATTTATTTTATGTTATACACGATACATCCTTTTTTATTGACACAAACAACGTATTACGCTATAAAACAGAATATGCTTAGAATCAGATTATCGCGCGTAGGAAAAAAGAATAGTCCAAGTTTTCGTTTGGTTGTAACACCAAGGCGCACTGCCGTAAAGACCGGGCGGTTTTTGGAAATTCTTGGCTTTTATAACCCGAGGCGTCACGAGAGAAGTTTAAAGGGCGAACGTATACAATACTGGCTTTCGAAGGGCGCGCAACCATCCGATAGCGTCCGCAACATGCTTATTCAAGATGGAATAATAAAGGGCGAAAAAGTAGCAGTGCATAAGAAGCCAAAGAAAGCCCAAGAAAAAGAGGCGACCTCTCCGGACATCGGGAAAAAAGAGGACACATCTCTAGTGTCCGAGGAAGAAAAGAAGGAGGAATGATATTTGATATCCTAACAATTTTTCCCGAGATGTTTTCCTGCTATTTTGATAGCTCGATGCTCGGCAAAGCGCAGAAGAAGAAGCTGATAAAAATCCGCGTGCACAATATTCGTGATTATGCGAAGGACAAGCATAGGGTGACAGATGATAGCGCGTACGGCGGGATTTCGGGAATGGTGATGAAAGTAGAGCCCATCTTCAGAGCAGTAACTGCCCTGAAGAAATCAAAAATTAAAAATCAAAAATCAAAAATTAGGTCACGGGTTATTTTGCTTTCGGCGAAGGGGAAGGTTTTGACACAGCAAAAAGTGCGGAGTTTGGCAAAATACGATCAGATTATTTTGATAGCAGGGCATTATAAAGGCGTGGACGAAAGGGTGGCAAAGTATGTTGCAGACGATGAATTATCTATTGGCGAGTTTGTGATAACGGGCGGCGAGCTGCCCGCGATGATTTTAGTGGACGCGGTGAGTCGCATGATCAGGGGTGTCATAGGAAAAGAAGCGTCAAAAGAAGGGGAGTCGTTTTCAAAAGGAGTTAAGTTCGAGCACCCCGTCTATACGCGCCCGGAAGTGTTCTCGCCTCGCAAGGGTGTCAATTGGAAAGTCCCTCCCATCTTACTTTCCGGGGATCATAAAAAGATAGAAGAGTGGCGGGAAAAAAAATCGTACTTAAGTGTAGTAGCCAGGAGAAACGATATATAATGGCATATATAAAGATATACAAATGCAACGCGATAGCGTTGCATTTGTATATTAATGCGGGGGAGGTATTTTGAGTAAGCCATATGGCATTTTTGACATGTTAGTTTTTATAAGTTAGTATGTAAATATGCAAAAAGTTGCCGGTAAAAAATATATAACTATCAGGGAACCGGTAGTTGTTCTGCCGTTGCGGGAGTGGAAGAGAATTGAGGAAGAGCTAGAGGATCGGGAGGAACTGGATAGATTCAACTCTGCTTTTAACGAAAGCCGCGGTAAAAAAATGGTTGGCCTGGAGGCCTTGGGCAAAAAATATAAGTTGCGATAACATGCATAGGGCATTTTTCGCGCCAAAGGCGGGCAGGGCCTTCGGTAAACTATCTGGGGAGCTGCAGAAAAAAATTTATGACGAGTTGCAGATTTTGTCTGCCAATCCTCTTCGTCATAGAAATGCTAAGAAAATTCGCGGAAGCAAATCGGGATATCGCCTACGTCTTGGACGCTGGCGAATTTTATTTGTCGTATTTGGTAAAGAAAAACGAATAGAAATCGTTGATATTTTTTTAAAGAGGGGAGGGGGAGACTATAGGATAAAAAGGTGGATGTTTATATGAACGTAAAAAAACACAAAAACCTTATACTGCTTATTTTGCTCGCCGCAGGTTTGTTTGTGGCGTATATATGGTTCATGCGTCAGCCGGTTTTTGATGACTTTATCGTCTGGTCGCAACAGAATTTTTTACTGTACTTTGGCGTTCTTGTTTTTATAAAAATAATAGCGATTGTCTGGCCGCCTCTGCCGGGAGGGCTTTTAACGCTCGCGTCTATCCCGGTTATCGGTTGGTTCCCGGCGTTTCTTGCAGAGGCAATTGGCGGGCTTGCGGGGTCTTCCGTCGCGTACTATTTAGGTAAGAAATACGGCTATGCTTTTTTGCGGAAGGTGCTGGATGAAAAATTTATCACAAGAATTCAACGCATTAAAATAGCCGAGAAGAGGGAGCTTGAAGCATTATTTTTTCTGCGCCTGTTTACGGGGTTGGTGTCGGAAGCCGTAAGCTACGGCTCCGGAGTGATAGGGGTCAAATACCGTAATTTTTTTCTCGGCACCTTGGCCGCGGAAATTGTTTTCATGCCGTCATTTTATTTTGTGAATGAGATATTCGCGGGCAGAAATGTAATTGTATACGTCCCGATAGTGCTTGCCCTCGCCTTTTTCTTCTGGAAGATGCGGGGGAGGTATTTTGAGTAAAATTTCATGGATACAAGCAATCATTAGGATTTATGAACGGACTAAATAACAAAAATCATTCAAAGCGAGCGCAGAGGACCGTACGGTTTTTGGAGTTTTTTGTGGTGGGCGTGGTGTTTGGAATTTCCGAAGATCTTCTCGCTATCTTTTTCGTCACTGGCGAACCGATTACTGCAAAGATACTTCTGATCGCGTCGCTGGTCGCTATTCCGTTTGCCGCGTTCAGCGAACTTGTTGTGGATAGTCCGGGATTCCGCAGAAAAGTCCAGCATCTTATATCCATGATTGTGCCTGATTTTGTAGAAAATAATTTGCCTAAATGAAATGTCTTTTTTTTGGCGCAATAAATTCTTTATCTTCGGGCTTATAATAGGATTCTTTCTGTGCGCTGTATTCTTTTGGAGAATTGGAGAAGATCATGACAAAAATAATAGCGACTTAATTCGTGGTTTTTCATTGGAGGAAAAAGTAGGGGAGATGTTTTTATTTGGGCTTGAGAACTCGCGCGTTGAGGAATGGGCCGGCGAGTTTCTGGGAATGAAAAATATAGGCGGCGTACTACTTTTGGAAAATAATATTGAAGACGAAAGTAAGTTACGGCAATTGACAGAAAAACTAAAGTCAATCAAGAAAAGAGCGGATGCCCCTTTGTTTATTGCCGTTGATCAGGAAGGGGGAGTGGTTAGCCGCGTGCATTTTGCCGAGGAAAAAACCGGGAACAAAAAGATAAATAGCGAAGAGATGGCGCAAGACGTGGGATTGCGAAGAGCTACGGAACTCAAAGAGCTTGGGATTAATATTAACCTTGCGCCGGTGGTAGATTTTACCGAAGATAAGCAGTCGTTTTTGTACCAGCGCACGTTTAGCGGCGATGTCCAATCCGTAGCAAGTCTTGGGGCCGCGATGATAGAAGGGCACAAAGCCGGAGGTGTGTTCTCCGCTGCAAAACATTTCCCCGGACACGGAGTCTCGGCTACTGATTCGCATAAATCAATGCCGGTTTCGAATATTACAAAGGAAGAGTTGCGGAAAATCCATTTATTACCTTTTACGGCTGCAATTCAGAAGGGCGTGGAAATGATTATGGTCGCGCATATCTTATTGCCAAGTATTGATAATACACCCGTGCCTTTTTCCAATGTTTTCATACAAGATATTCTACGAAACGACCTCGGATTTAGCGGCATTATCCTGACTGATGATTTGAACATGGGAGCGATCAGCAATTCATACGAGATTGAAGAAGCCGCGGTCCGCGCGATAGAGGCGGGAGTAGACATGGTGCTTATTGCGGGTACGCAGGAAAAACAGCGCGCAGCGTATAATGCAGTGCTTGAATCCGCGCGTTCCGGAAAAATAAGCGAGGAACGCATTGACGAATCGGTTTATCGGATTCTTAAATTAAAATATGGAATGCGTTGATGGGGGACAAGGCCTGTCAAACCAATTTAGAAATGTCCTAGTTCCACCAAAATAGAAATGTCCTAGT
>CAYJWU010000017.1:0-19978 GCA_964374025.1 uncultured Candidatus Saccharibacteria bacterium | reverse complement strand
AGTAGGACATTTCTAATTTGGTATAGTAGGACATTATCATTTTGGAGCGACAAATTACTCGCGGTGATATTGACAAGATATATTGACTATGATACAATAGAGGTACCAAATATAGGAGGTGACAGAAATGTCATTCAGATGCGAAGGTTGCGGGCAACCGCAGCCCAATGGAACAAGGGCTCGAAAGATCCTTAGGGCCGTAGAGTCTGTTGACTACGCGGTCTACATTCCGGCCAAAGGTTACGGGGCCCATAGAGTACTGTTGTCTAACAGCAGAGGCTTCCAGGCCGTCTGCGGCGGAGAGGTTATGCTGTGCGTACCATGCGCAGCCAAGGCCCCCAAGGAGCCGGAACGGGTGGGCCATAGGGATGACCTCGTCAGGGTTTTTCTGGAAGAGGACCCCCGTTACAGGCGGGATCCGCGCTCTCAAAGAGACTACAAACCGTACTTCTAAGCCCGCGCCCCGGCGACGATGGGCCCTGCGAGTCAATTGCAGGGCCCATATTTTTTTTATTTCAAATATGCTACAAGATATATTGGAGCATTAAAGTGCACTTTTACAAAGGAGTAAGATTATGCCGGCGTATGCAGTGATTGGCGGGCAATGGGGAGACGAAGGTAAGGGGAAAATAGTTGATTTCATGGCGCAGGATGCGAATATTGTAGTGCGCTACGCGGGCGGGGGAAACGCGGGGCATACCGTGGAGAATGAAAATGGGAAGTTTGCCCTGCGTACTATACCCTGCGGAGTAGTAAATTCCCATACCCGGCTCAATATCATTGGGCGCGGTACAGTACCGGATCCCAGTATAGTGGTGGAGGAGTTGAAAGCGCTCGCCGCTAAGGGAATCGACATTTCTAGACTTCGCATAGATAAAGCTGCGCATCTTGTGATGTGTTGGCACGTTACAAAAGATCGGCTGGAAGAAGAGCGAAAGCGAAAAGACGGAAACAGCATCGGTACAACCGGAAACGGCATCGGGCCATGCTACGCCGACAAGATTGATCGCGTGGGATTTCGCGCGGGAGACCTGCTCGACTTTCCGCGGTTCAAGGATAGATTCTCGCTAAGATATAAAGAACGCGCGGCATACTTTAAGAGAAATTATAGAAGCCATTTTAGAAAATTTTTTTTCTTTAGAAAATGCGGTTCTTGTACAATATGCGGTAAGATGAGGTCTTTGCCAAATGCTCTCGCCGAGCTAGAAGGGCAAGTGGAATATCTTCGGCAAACATTTGGGGGACTCGAGAGCTTGATACTTGATACGCGTCCTATTCTTTGGGATGCCCTTCATAGAGGGCAAAACATTTTGCTTGAGGGGGCGCAGGGATTTTTGCTCGATATTGATCATGGCACATATCCGTATGTGACCTCCTCCAATACCGGCGTTGCCTCCGCGGCAAACGGTTCCGGGGTCGCGATCTCGGACATTACGGAGCGCATAGCCGTGATAAAGGCGTATGTTACTCGCGTGGGCGAAGGAGAACTCCCTACGCGCATGGCAGGGTATCCCGAACGAAAGATTAGGGAGCTAGGCCATGAATACGGCACTGTGACGGGCAGGCCTCGCAGATGCGGCTGGTTTGACACTGTTTCTTTCAAGTGCGTGGCCCGCGCGAATGGGCTAACGGGTGTCGCGATAACCCGTCTTGATATTTTGGACCATGTGAAGCTCATTGGCATAGGCGTGGATGATGGGAAAGGCGGTGTACGCATCGAATGGTTCCATGGATGGGGGCCCGAGGAAAGCGTGAAGAATTGTAGGACATGGGAGTCATTGCCCGAGAGAGCAAAAGAGTACTGCAAAATTATTGCCTGCGGCATTCCTATAAAATACGTCTCCGTCGGCGCGGCAAGAGAAGAAACAATCAATGTGGAGGAGGCATAAGGAGTGGTAAGAATTGTTACGATCACGGGGCCTTCTGGGTCGGGCAAGACCACAATCGCGCGAGAATTACTGCATAAAAATCCTGATTGGAAACTAGTGCTTAGCCTCACAACGCGCAAGCCGCGAGATTCTGATTTGCCCGGGGAGTATCGCTGCGGTGTTTCTTCTGAAGAATTTAGAAAAAGGGAGCAGTTGAAAGAGTTTTTGTGGATTGTGTCCGCCCATGGAAACAGGTACGGAACATTGCGCAGGTGCGTGGATTCTGCTCTAGCGGCGAAGCACATTTCCCTTATGCTTCTTACGCCCGATGCTGTCCCAATCCTTTTAGACTACGCGCCCGGAAAAGTCATATCTTTTTTTATCATCCCCCCGGACGATGCGATATTAAGAGTACGGCTTGAAAAAAGAGGCGAGGACCCCGCGACGATTGAGCGGCGAATTGCCGACTGCAAAAAATGGCATCAGGAAGCGCTTGCCTCGCGCATACCCTACTTGTACATTACAAACTGCGGCCCAGTCGAAGAGGCAGGGCAAGCCATCGAAGCGCTCGTTAAAGAAGAATCCTGCGATAAATCGTAGGATTTTTTTAATGCTCACTCTCTGCTCTGTAAATGAAAAAGCCCCCGAGCGAAGTTTTGAAGGGGCTTTGAGTTTGCGCCTAGATTTTTAACTTATTTTAGTCGTCGCCCTTGATCTTGAGGCGTACTTCCCACATCATGCCTATGTCGTCACCGTCAATGTGCGTGTCTACTGCTGGGTTTGTGTTTGGTAGCCTATCTTCTCCGGCAGAAAGGACAAATATTCGGTATCGGTCGTTGCCAAGAGCCCTAATAAAAATTAAGTAGGAATTTCCCCATGGATCGAGCATGTCCCCACCAGACTTCATGTACGATCCATTCCACCCAGAATCCTTTGGGCTGTTCCCGTGTTTTGGCGTTTGGGGGTATTCCCGTCCGTTAGTAACGAAATGGTTGTATATATTATCGCGCGTTGCGAGCGGAAAGTCTGTGATGTCTAAGGGATTTTCTTGGCTTATGTCGAGACCCTGTTGGTCTGCCATGACGAGGGCGGTATGTGGCGTGCCGTCAGGCTTTATACCGGTGAACAGTAATTTGTAATAGTTTCTGGTGTCTTCATCCTTGCGATTTGGAAATTCGTCCATATCACTTACGAAAAGATCAATATTAGTGGCAAGAACCTTTACGTTCTCTTCCGCGGCAGTGCGCCTCGCGTCAGAGCCCTTTCCCGCAACACTGACAGCGATTATACCGCCTAATACTCCAATTATTGCGAGTACCACGAGCATTTCAATTAGCGTGAATCCCGCTTGTCCTTTTCGCAGTTTTTCGTTTAGGATCCTCATTTGTATACCTCCTCGCGTTCGCGCGCGTAATTTCCGGGCTATGTAAAGAGCTGATTACTATATATAGCATATAGTAGAAATATATGTCAAGGACATGGTATAGTAACCTTATGGAATCTTGGCATAGTTTATCTATCGAGGAAGTATTTACGCGGCTTTCTTCTTCCGAAGCGGGCCTTAGCGATGCGGAAGCAAAAAGGCGGCTTCTAAAATTTGGGGCGAATAAGTTGCCGCAAAAGAGGCGCCTTACGCGGCTTCATATACTACTTTCGCAATTTAAAAGTCCGCTTGTATATCTTTTGGTAGTCGCGGGGTCCGTGTCGTTTTTTTTGCATGACATAGTGGATGCCCTTATAATTCTCGCGGCGGTTTTGCTAACCGTTGCTTTTGGATATCTCCAGGAGCAAAAAGCGGAGGATACGCTTCAAAAGCTTGAGAAGATGGTGAGATACACTGCCCGTGTAATCCGTGGGGATAGAGAAATTCAAATAGACGCAAGCGGGCTTGTCCCCGGCGATATACTGATTCTTGCCGCGGGCGATAAAGTCCCCTCGGATATGCGGCTTTTCAAAACAAAAAGTTTTGAAACACAGGAAGCATCTCTTACGGGCGAGTCAATGTCTATCCTTAAAAGTTCGGAAAAAATCGAAGCGGGAATGACAATACCCGAACGCGTCAATATGGCATTTATGGGAACCATAGCGTCTCGCGGAAGGGCTACGGGAATAGCGGTCGCGACGGGGCAAGCGACAGAATTTGGAAAAATCGCAAAAAGCCTCCTTGATCTAAAGGAGGAGCAGACGCCTTTTCAGAAAAAAGTTACGAAACTCGCAAGATGGGTCTCCCTTCTATTGCTTGGGATCATTTTCGTTATTTTCATAGGAGGACTCTTGCGGGGAATTGAGCTTACTGAAATTTTTGCCGCGTCGGTCGCGGCGGCAGTAGCCGCGATCCCCGAAAGCTTGACTGTTGCGGTGACAGCCATTCTGGCTATTGGCATGGTACGGCTTTTACGCAAAAAGGCGCTTGTTCGGAAGCTCATATCCGCGGAAACGCTAGGAGGTACTACTGTAATATGCGTGGATAAAACTGGCACCCTGACCCAAGGCACAATGAAAGTTGCCGAGGTATACGCCGATACTTACGCGAGGGAACTTGCGCTCACGATAGGCATGGTTGTAAGTGAAGCATTTGTGGAAAACCCCAAAGAGGATGTTACTAAATGGAATATTCATGGCGATCCCACGGAAACGGCGCTGATCCGGGCAGGAATTGAGGCAGGACTCAAGGATCGCATGCTGGAAAGCGAAGAGTATATTTTAGACGAAATGCCCTTTGAGTCGGAAAATCAATATATGGCCACTTTGCTGCGGCAAAAAAATTCAAAATTCATCTACTACAAGGGCGCTCCGGAGAAGATACTTGCGGCAAGTAAATATGTCTACGATCCGGAAGCAAAAGATAGCAAAAAACATTTGCGCCCCGTAACACTAGAGAATCTTAAAAAAATACACGAGGATTTTTCCAAGAATGGGCTTCGCGTGCTTGCCGTTGGATTCAGGGAGATCGGGGAAGGCGTACAAATAGACGGCAGTCAAATGGTTCTTGAAAAAATATCACAGCTTACGGAGCCGCTTTTTGATGTTGTGTTCGTGGGTTTTATCGCGCTCCAGGATCCAATCCGCGAGGGCGTAAAAAACACAATACAAATCGCGAGAAGCGCGGGCATAAAAGTGGTTATGATAACAGGGGATCACAAATACACGGCCATTGCCGTTGCCGAGGAGCTCGGATTGAGCGTAAATGACGGGAAGATTATAGAGGGCAGAGAGCTTGCTGTAATGGACGATGAAACTTTAAAAAAAGAAGTAAGGAAAATTTCTGTATACGCGCGAATTTTACCGCATGATAAACTGCGTATAGTAGAGGCGTTTCAGGCGAATGGCGAGGTCGTCGCTATGACCGGAGACGGCGTAAATGACGCGCCGGCCCTCAAAAAGGCGGATATCGGGGTTTCGATGGGCTCGGGGACGGATGTTGCGAAAGAAGCCTCGGATATAATAATTCTTGATAATAATTTTGCGAGTATCGTAAGCGCGGTGGAGCAGGGAAGAGTTATTTTCGACAATTTGCGGAAAGTCGTCACATATCTTTTGGCAGATAGTTTTACGCAGATTATTTTGATCTCCGGCAGCATAATCGCGGGCTTCCCATTGCCCGTGCTTGCGGGGCAAATTCTTTGGGTAAATTTGGTGGTGGACGGCCTGCCCGCGTTTGCTCTTGCCTATGAACCAAGAGAGAAAGATGTAATGCAAAATCCGCCACTTGGCAGGAATGTTCCGATACTGGACAGCGGAATGAAAGCAATAATATTTATCGTGGGGCTCGTTTCCGATCTTTTGGTTCTTGTTTTATTTTTCTGGTTATTTAAGGCCGCTGGAGATATTGAGTATGCCCGCACTATGGTATTTGCCGCGCTTGGCGTGAATTCACTTGTTTACATTTTTTCCATAAAAAGCTTGCGCCGTTCCATATTCCACATTGACCTGTTCAACAATTTGTATCTTATAGGTGCGGTCCTCTTCGGGTTTATTATGATGTTTACGGCCATATATGTTCCGTTTCTCCAAAATATTCTGCGGACGGTTCCTTTGTCTGCCGCAGATTGGGGACTTATTGGAGGCCTTGCGGTTATTGAAATCGCGGGTATTGAAATCGCTAAGAAAATGTTTATTATAAGGAGAAAGCATGCCTAACTTAGTTTTATATAGAAAATATCGTCCGGCGACATTTGGCGATGTAATCGGGCAGGAGCATGTTGTGCGCACAGTGACAAACGCTATAGCGGCGGGGGAGTTTGCCCATTCCTATCTTTTTGCCGGTCCTCGCGGCACGGGCAAGACCACGCTCGCGCGACTTATTGCAAAGTCGCTGAATTGCGAAAACCGCAAAAGCGGGGCGTATGAGCCCTGCGGCAAATGCGGATCGTGCGACGAAATATCAAGGGGTGTTGCTGTAGATATCATAGAGATCGACGCGGCATCAAACAGAGGGATAGACGAAATCCGACAGCTCAAGGAGGGGATACGCTTCTCGCCAACACGCGGCAAATACAAGGTTTTTATTATAGACGAGGTGCATATGTTGACAAAGGAGGCATTTAATGCTCTACTTAAAACATTGGAAGAGCCGCCGGATCATGCCGTGTTTGTGCTTGCGACAACCGAACTCAATAAAGTTTTGCCGACTATAATCTCCCGTTCGCAGAAATTTGAGTTAAGGCGCCTTCGACACAACGAGATAAAGGAGCGCCTCGCGCAACTTGCAAAAAAGGAGGGCAAAAAGATCAACCTCAAAATTTTTGATATCATAGCCGCCCGCGCGGACGGGTCTGTGCGCGACGCGGAAAGCATGCTCGGGCAAATACTTTCTATGGGGGAAGCGCTATCAATTGATGACATACGTTCGCTCTTTGGCCTTGCCGATATTCAAGAGATCTGCGAGTTTGTGAATTATATAGCGGATAGAAATCCAAAGGGCGCGATCTCTTTTATAAGCGACATAGGCGATAGAGGAGTAGACGAGGAGGGGTTTGTAAAAAACGCGCTTTCATATATTCGCTGGATGATGTTTCTGAAGGTGGACGCGGCGCTCGCGGATGTAATCGGGCGCGAAATGTCCGAAGAAGATCTTGCGGCCCTTTCGGCAACAGCCGCAAAATTCAAAATGCCCGAACTTCAGCGGGCCGCAAATTTATTTCTTGAAGCGTCAAGCAACATAAAATATTCGCCTATTCCCCAGCTTCCGCTAGAAATGGCAGTTATTGAATTGGCGAATGAGTAAATTGCGGGATCGTCTAACGGCAGGACACATCCCTTTGGAGGATGGTATCGGGGTTCGAATCCCTGTCCCGCAGCCAGGCACAAGTCTGCGCCTGGCCCTTGGCCAGAAGCAGATTTGGGACTGAGGGAGGCGCCGGCTGGTGCCTCCCTACGTCTTACATCATGAAATTTTATTACGTTTACGTGTTATATAATAAGCAGAAAAATTTTATCTACATAGGGTATTCCGAAAATCTACGGCAAAGATTCGCTGAGCACAATAAGGGTCTATCAAAATCTACAAGTGGCTATAGGCCGTTAGACCTTATTCATTATGAAGCGTATCGAAACAAAAAAGATGCGAAGCGTAGAGAATTATACATAAAGACAAATCGGGGAAGAACAACATTAATAACTATGCTTAAGGAGTATTTTGCTTAACAAGGGAGTCTATGTTTCACAAAGTTTTCAAAGGGAGGAGGGATATAGTTATAGGAGCGGTCCACTTTCCGCCCCTTTTGGGCTACCCGGATTTCCCAGGATTTAAAGTGGCTTTAGGGAATGCCTTAGCTGACGTAAAGGCATTTGAGAATGGGGGGGTGGACGGAATTATTTTTGAAAATAACTATGATATTCCGCACAAACCGAAAGTCGACCCCGAAATAGTAGCTTCTATGGCCTTGTTGGGGGAGGAGATTAGAGCAGCAACGAAGTTGCCCCTCGGAGTTAGTGTTTTGTGGAACGACTATCGTACCGCGTTATCCTTGGCTAAGGTTCTTGGCCTCCAATTTATTCGCGTACCTGTTTTCGTAGATAAGGTAAGAACAGCATGTGGCATAATTGAAGGTCGGCCGAAAGAGGTAAGCAGAGTGAAAAAGCTACTTGGAGCAGAAGACATTGCTATGTTTACTGATATTCATGTTAAGCATTCTAAATTATTATCAAAGTATGATCTTCTCACTTCAGCCAAACTTGCAATACGGGCTGGTTCAGATGCCATTATCCTTACAGGAAAACTAACCGGTCAACCGCCAGATACTAAGGAGCTTAAGGCCTTACGAGATTCAGTCGGAGATTTTCCTCTCTTGATTGGCAGTGGAGTGGACAAAACTAACAAACAACCTCTTTTTGCGTATGCAGATGGTGCGATTGTCAGCACATCCCTCAAGGAAGGCGGATTTAAAAGAGGCGAAGTTAATGTAAAGTCTTACGGGCAAAGAATTGATAAGAACAAGGTAGGGGAGCTTGTGAGGAGTACTAAATAAGGCGTAGAGTAGGATCGTATCGGCTACCAATTCCTAACAAAACTAAACGACGAAGGACCTGTTAGCGCCATCAAACAGGTTCTAATGTCGTCCAGTACCCGCAGCTTTGAAGGTTCGCCCAGTCATCCGACTGGGCGGGGGGTCGAATGACCCCCCGAATCCAGGCTCGGCAGCCGATACTTTAAATACGATATGCATTTGTCATCAGATCTCATCAAGAAGATTGAAAGTACTCCGCGTAGACAGAAGACTTTTATTATTGGCGTCGATGGATTTGGAGGATCTGGGAAAAGCACATTCGCAAAGTTACTTAAGGATCATTTTAAGGGAGCAACGATCGTTGAAATGGACGATTTTTACTCTCCCCCTCTAAAGCGTGCCGACTACCAAAGAGTAAATAGGGAAGTACTAATCCCTCTTCTAAGCGATACTCCTGCATCCTATCGAGTGTATGAATGGAAGACCGACACTATGTCAGAGCCGTATACTATTGAACCAGGGGGAGTGGTGATAATTGAAGGTATCTATTCGACAAATAACGAAATGAGAGATGCATATGATTTTAAGATATGGGTTGAGTGTCCTCAAGAGGTTGGCATAGAAAGGGGAATTGCCCGAGATGTTGCGTTAGGTGATACGGAAATTCATAACAAGTGGATTAAGGAATGGATGCCTCTTGAAAAAGAGTACGCTGATATCCATAATCCTAGGGGATACGCGGATTACATTGTAGACGGGACAAAGTAGCTAGCATACGAGCTCAAACCGTAGGTTCTCGGTCAGAATATAGGTTCTAACTTCGTCCAGTAGCCCCAGCTAATAGGTTTTGTCGAAATCTTTGATTTGGTTACAAAACCATCATCCCGAGGCTTTAGCCGAGGGACTACCAATTTTGTGGCTTACACCGTCTATATCCTAAAATGCAACGACGATTCGTTATGTGTGGGACTTTACATCGTCTCATATGTGTGTAATCATATGTGTGTAATCATGCTCAGTCAGTACATTTCAATTCCAAGTCCATAGTAGAACAACTTCAAGAAAATGCAGAGGAGGAGGAGGACATATGAGCGACGTTATTCAGCACGCCTGTGGGCATATCGAAAAAGTAAATTTCATGGGCATTTTCGGAAAAAATTATCTGACTGCTATAAATCATCTTAGTTCGCTGGACTGCACTGATTGCCAGCGAGAAGCAATGTTTGGTAACGAAATGTTTCGCTACTGGATTGTACCCAAAGATGATGTCGAAATCCCTGCTGATTGCGAAGATATCAGAGCCGCTTCAATAGAACACGGCAGAAAATTTGGAGAGCAAATAATTGCAAAGTACCCTGACGCCGTTTTTGTAGGAGCCGTGGGTTTGCCAATACCCATTGTCATCTCGATGGGTATTCCGGTAAACACAGATGTTCGAAAACTTGCAGAAGAATTTAATTGCGTAGTTTATCGAAAGATAGCAAGATAAAGGGGTTACGCAAATGTCATGATTTACTACAAGGGCTAAAAGATTGCCCCAAACCCAATATGGTTTGGGGCTTTTTTCTGATTGCATATCTGTATTGCCCTTGTCGTTTGTAGTCGCCTTTGTTATATTAATAGTGACAAGTAAGCTAGTACTATGAAAGTAATAGACTGGACTAAAATTTATAAAAAATACAAAGGACAGTGGGTTGCCCTTAAAGATGACGAACAAACCGTTGTAAGTTACGGCACGACGGTAAAAAAAGTTATGGAGCAATCAAGGAAGAAGGGGTTTGAAACGCCTATTCTGTTTAAGGTGCCAACAAAAATTATGCCATTTGTAGGAAACTTTTAGGGTAGTAACGTATAATGAGATTTTCCTATCACAAATTTTCCCTTCCGAAGCGATCGGAATATCTCGGCAGTTCTATCCTAAAGCCGCTTATTCCTATCAAGATCTCCATGGGAAATAATATCGTAAGCTATGCCGCACTCATTGATTCGGGTGCGGATATTTGTATATTTCACGCCGAACTAGGAAAATACCTTGGATTAGATATCGAGTCAGGTAAGCGAGAAGAGTTCGGAGGAGTCCAAGAACGAGGCGGAGCTCACGCATATCTACATAAAGTTACTCTCAACATAGGTGGATGGGACTACGAAACAACTATAGGGTTTTCTAGTTCCATTGCAGATTATGGTTATGGCATCCTTGGCCAGAGAGGGTTCTTCGATCATTTCAAGGTGTGCTTCGAACAGAAGAAAGAAATGATTGAACTCAAGCCCTACTAAATATAGTGAAATGAGGGGTGGGGTAGTAATCAATAAACCCAGCTCAGCTTGGTGGACTAAATCTGTCCATGTGAGGAGAGGTTCGGTATGTAAATATACTCATTAATAAATAACATGCCGCATATTCATGATAAAATAGATTTTACTGCACATGTGACCATGGTTTATTTTGCTACGCCAAAGTGGCGCTTAAAGAGTTGTGCTAAAATGTAGTATTTTATATATGACTGTAACATTTGAAGATTTTGAAAAAGTAGATATTCGATTGGGGAAAGTTATCGAGGTAGAAGATTTCGCGGAAGCGAGGAACCCCTCATTCAAATTGAGGATAGATTTTGGGCCGGAAATCGGGATGAAAACATCGAGTGTGCAGGCAGTAGGCGCACACACCAAAGAGGAGCTTCAAGAAATGTTCGTAGTGTGCGTAGTTAATTTTCCTCCAAAAAGAGTTGGGTCTTTCGTTTCCGAAGTACTTACTCTTGGGTTTCCAAATACCGAAGGTGGCGGTTGGGTACTTATCAGTCCGGTAAAGAGATCTGTAAATCTCGGGGATAAGTTGCGATAAATGAAATAACTCCTTAATCGCCAAACAGGCGATTGTTTGGTAGAGTAAAGGCATGAAACTGCTATTAACATCGGGTGGTATTACCAACCAATCTATGAAAGATGAGTTGTTTGCATTGGCGGACAAGCAACCCGAAGAGCTTTCCATTGCTTTTATTCCTACCGCGGCAAATGTTGAGGAAGGCGATAAAAGCTGGCTTGTCGACGATCTGGTTATTCTAAAGAATTTAAAGCCCAAGGTATTGGATGTTGTTGATTTTTCTGCTCTACCAAAAGATATATGGCAGCCAAGGCTGGAGGCTGCCGACGTTTTGGTATTTGGCGGAGGCAACACATTTCATTTGATGTACCACCTCAAAAAATCGGGCCTTGCAGAGTTGCTGCCAGAGCTTCTTAAGACCAGAGTGTATGTAGGAATTAGTGCGGGTAGTATTTTAGCAGCCCACAAGCTGTCTGTTACGCAGGCCCAGCGTCTTTACTCTGAAGAAATCGGTGAATACAAAGGAGAAGATGGTTTAGGATTCGTGAATTTTCATGTCCGTCCGCATCTCAATTCACCTCACTTCCCAAAAGTACGAGCTGAGTACTTACAGGAGTTGGCGAAAGAAATTCCAGAGACCATCTATGCGATTGATGACGAAACTGCTATTTCGATTATCGATGGAAAGATAAAAATTATCACCGAGGGTACATACAAAGTTTACAATGGATGAACTGTACCAGAAAATAGTTGCAGCCTTCCACAAGCATGCCGACAAAGAAGGTGCTGAATTTGCTAAGCGTTATCACAAGTATGAAGGTTACGAATCCTACGGCATCCAAACACCTCTGTTGCGAAAGCTTCTCAAACAATACAAGAAAGATGTCCAGCAACTCAACTGCAAGGAGGCTTTTATTTTAGCTCGAAAGTTTTTTCGTTCTCATATTGAAGAGCAAACTCTTGCTGGTAACTATGTACTGCAACTCAAGAGCGATTGCCTTGCCCCTGCTCGGTTTAGCTATTTAGATAAGACGTTGGATCATTTTCGTAGCTGGTCAGCAGTTGATGATTTTTGCGTAGAAGGAGGCAAAGTACTCCAACCGCTTCTAGGGAAGTACCCAAAGGAAACCCTCGCGCTTTTAAATAAATTGAATAAGTCCAAGAATATGTGGAAGCGAAGGGCGAGCGTTGTGCCATTCACCAGAAAAATAGGAGAAAGCGGGGCATTTACGAAAGAGGGGTTGGAATTGTGCAAGAATCTCGTTTGGGATAAAGAAGATTTAGTTCAAAAAGCAGTGGGTTGGGCATTGAAAGATATGATGCGAGGCGACAAGAAAAAAGTGCTGGATTACGTAAGGCAGATTAGAAGGGCCGGTGTTCCGGCAGCCGTTACCCTTTATGCCATCCGCGATTTGAAGGGAAAAGAACGAGAGGAAGTATTGAGAATCAGTAAAAATCGGGGATAATTTGCGATAACCCCAGGCCAGGACATGAACATTAGTTTGACGAAATAGCACGCCACGCGCTATTCTTCCTTTAGAATTACAAACCTAAATAAAACAAGGTCTCGGGAGAGGAGGAGTAGATGTTCGCAATCACTCGGAACTTTTTAACCAGGCGTTGGTATGCATTGTATGTAATATGATTTGTGACCGCACGGTTCGCGCTGCGGTTTTTTGTTTTTTGTGGAGCGAAGGAGACCGCAACTGCCGGATTTTCGTTTTTGTCATATCTTTCACGATCGTGAACTATATGACAAAAGTAAAAGCGCGAAATAAAAACGTGGAATAAAAAATTGACGTTTAACGTCAATTTTTGGGTTTGAACACGAGGGAAAGAGTTAAAAGCTTTTCGGCATAACTCTCTATGAGTTTTTTATTCCAAAGCACTTTCCCCCATTCGACTGGTATCCCGTGGTCTCCGTAATATGCCCCTGCAAGCTGGCCATATACTGCTCCCGTGGTATCCGCGTCATCACCGAGGTTTATCGCCTTAAGCGCCCCTTCCTCAAATGAGGAACTATTATGGAATGCCCACAATGCCGCTTCAAGAGATTTTACGACATAACCGCTTCCCTGAATTTGCGGGGGATTATATTTTTTAAATGAACCAGTTGCCACATCGGCAATTTTGGGAGTTAACGGTTCTGAAAGCAAAGTATCTAATTCAAGGATTTGTACTAAATCGCGAAACACTAACAGCTCTTCCTTCGGCACGCCATAAAGCGCTCCAAGGATTAAGGCCGAAAGGTACCTTGCTCCATCAATACATTCCCGCGCTCCGTGCGTGAGGGCCGAGCTCCATCCTGCTAAGTGTATTGCGAGTTTTGGCCTTTCCCGAAAGGCCAGGGGTATGGGGGCGAGGCCCATAATTGAACCATTACCCGCTGTATTTTCTGAATTTGGGCCGACATAAGGATCCTGTAATTTTTGAGACGGATCAAGACTTTCAAATTTTTCCAGAGAGTATTTTGTCGTATTGCCTATGTCGAAACAGCGGCCAGTACTGCTCAAGTAGCCATTTCTATACCACCTGACGTATGTTTCCATCTGATCGGTCGCGTTGTACCCGTTGCACCTTGCGAGGCTATCGGCAAGACACAGCGCTCGAGAGGTGACATCGCGCGCGCCCAGCATATCTCCCGCGGCAAGACCGGTAAGACTCCCTTTATATCGCTCAGCCATCGTCGTACCTTCCATAATTTCGAACCTCCGTTTCTTAAACTTAGTCAATTTTACTGCTTTCTACGTGTATGCCGGTTTCGCCTTCAATCCTCGCGAGGCCAATGGAATATTCTTTATCGCTGTTATTGCGCTTATGTACCCATTCTCCAAGTTCGTAAGGCGCCGCAAAATCAGCGCTTTTTGGATATTCATATGTATTTTGGCTGCCGAGAACCATCATAATGGCGGCGCTTTTTGTATCGATACTGCCAGGGATTGACCAGTTAACGGAATCATCTCTTATTTTCGCGCGATATTTCTCTGGTATATCAGCCGGAGCGCACATCACATTTGAGAACGCGCTTGTAAGTTCGCTGTCCGCTAACAATTTGTTTCCGCCCCGATTCAAAACAAAGAGACCTAATCCGTTGCAATTGCCCGCTCCTGCGCTTATAAGGGGTATGTGGAGCTCCGCGTTTCCCGTATCGCTTACAAATATTCCCGCGCTGAAATCGTGCCCGGCGCCAAGCATTATCGCGACTGGCTTTAGCTTTTCGTTAAATGCATCTTCGCCCTCACCGGACCGGAAAAACATTCCGATTGCGTGGTGCGCGGCGGCCCCTTGTCCATACCATAGCGCGTCAAACGTGTTATCACCATTGCCTTGTACGTCCAAAATCCCAGTGCCTTGCCAATATCCAACGCCTTGGCTAAATACTGAAGCCGTAAAGGCGTTATCTCCGCCAAGGTCAAGCTTAATGCCGACGCCTCCTGCAAGAAATGCTTTCCACCCATCCTCCTCCTCTCCGCGATGGCCAAGGCCGGCCCCTTGGCAGAAGCTGGAGTTGCCCTTGCCGGGAAGTTGTGGAGTGTAGTAAAGGGGAATGCCGCCTTGTTCCGGATCGCCCTGATCACAAATATTTGTATCGTTGCCGGCTCCGGCAATATCTATTCCGGCACCTCGAGCGAAACCAAACCCCTGTGAGTTGCTGAAAGATTTGGAAAAATTCGCGCCCGCGCCCTTTATAATGCGCAGGGCAATGCCGAATTGAGAAGATCCTTGCGAAGTAGTTTCTGAAAGAAAGGTATTGTTGCCCCCTGCGTCAAAAAGTACCCCTACGCCTCCGTGCGTGTATCCTTGGCTGCAGCGCAGAGATTGATAGTGGTCGTTGCCGTTGCCAAAATCAAATAACATGGCAATTCCGTTTTGTCCCGCGCCCTGACGGCAGTCCTGCGACAAGCTGATATTCCCGTATTGTTCGTTGCCGGCGAAGCGGCCGTATCTATCGGCAGGGAGTAGTCCGTCTCGATCGTACGCGGTCTTATATGATTCATAGGTTCGGATATCCGAGCCAGATAAATCAATATCAATGCTTACCGCGTTTTTTGATGAAGTATTTGAAGCGACCGGATCCGCGTGCGTGTCGTTGCCTCCCAAGTCAAGGCGCAGAAGAATGTCTTTGCCGTCGTTAGGATATTTGTTATTCGCACCGTCGCGTATTTGAATCCACCCGGCTTGGGTGCGGAGATCAAACTCAACGCCCATGAGGCCGGTAAATTGTTTCCAGTCAACTGATTCTATCGCGTCGGCCATATTAGCCGCGGCTACATATAATTTTTTTCTCGCGCCGCTTTCGTCCAGGATATACGCGCGGTCCTCATCGTTCTGAAGATCGGGTTTTTCGCCGCTTGCCGATATTATGATTAAGTTGCCACCGTGCTTGCGCCACCATTCCGCGTCGTGATGTTTGCCGACAGTCGCATCCATTGCCTGCCTTGCCTTGATACCGAGCGTGATCGCGCGCAGTAGCGGCGTAAGCGCCTCTTTAAGCTCTGCAGGTATCTCGCCGGTTGGTTCATCGCATCCCCCGGAAGTTAGGCAAAGGACTTTAATCGCTTCATCAAAAGTTCCTGTTTGGCTTATGCGTGGGCGAAGTGAATCCGGACTTACTCCAAGGAGCACAGCCGCGTCGCGTATTGTATCGGCTACAGGCGTTTGGGAGTTTAGATAATGATGTTTAATTTCCCCGACAACTTCTCCCTCAAAACATCCGGCATAGGCAGGATTTTGAAAAAGCTTTTCCTGCCATGGAAGGGGAACGCCTTGTCTAAGGGTATTACTCACATAATAAGGGGAGCCGAGAAGGTCGGTGCGCGTAAAGCCAAACTTTTCGCGCGTCAGGCCGGAAAGTGCAAGCGCGTCATCAAAGAGCGTAGCATCGTCATTCTGTAGCGCGCATGGCGGCGCCTGAAACTCATTGTCCCATGTCAGGGGTACGCCGAAACGGTAGTCGGACTTGCTCTCTTGAGTTTTGGTGAAGCCGGGTGCTACAGGAGTTACTTTTCCTTCCCCCGGTAATGTAGGACTTTGGCAAGCAGTCAATACAACAATAAAAAGAATCCCAATCAGCGCCATTGTTTTTCCCATCTGATTTCTCCTTCTCGCCCCTTGTTTCAAATGTCAATGAGCAGTATCCCTATTTATAAGCTAAAACGACTCTTATTGCAATATTCTTAAGCGGCATGCTATTATTAAGGGTCGAGAGAGATTCTCGCGGTTCTTTGAAAATGACATAAGCGCGTAGTCAGACTAAATGGAGAGGTGAATGAATATGTCTCACAATAAAAAGACTATTTGGATTTGGGCCGGATTTTTGCTTTTGACGTATTTTGCCTACAGCATAACGCTCCTTGATGAGCCAATCGCTAAATCCCTTGTAAAAATTGGCATTCTTTCGTTTTTGGTATTTTCAGCTACATGGATATGGCGCAGATTCCGTCTTTATCGAATTTTTATGCGAATTTTTACGTGGATATATTGGCGCACACCGTTTAGTCGAATACCCAAAAGCATTGCTGTGATCCTCGTGGCCTTTTCGCTTGTCCTCATATTTTTCGGTATAACTCTGGGCGTTCTTTATAAGTTGGACCAACCTCCTTCGGAGCCCTATGTTTCAAAAACAGATTTTAAGGATATGGTTTTCGATAAAAAGATTGAGAAATATGTAATTCTAAAAAGATACAGTAAAATTTTAGGCCCGCGCGAAATTGTTTTCTTTTTGGATAGCATCGACGGCCAAAAGAAGTGGACATATTTTGATGATGCGCCTCCGGCTATTCCTCAATCTTCGCCCGGATATTGGCTCGATCAGCAGGGGCTTAATGTAACAGAGGTAGATTCCTTTCCCTGGTCGTTCACCTTGATGAACCTTATGGCCGGCCTTATGATGTCAATTCCCTTCTTTTTCTTCATGTGGCTTGTCGGGGGAGGCGGTTTGCGTTCTACCATGCAGGAATGGAGCACAATACGGAAGGCGACAATGCAGCGTCACCCCCCCGTCTATTTTAATGAAATAGGCGGCCTTGAGAACGCAATAAAAGAGGCCCGAGATCTTGTTGCGTTCCTCCAAGATCCCCGCACGGGAAGGGAGCTTGGCGCGCGAATGCCAACAGGCGTTTTGCTATCCGGTCCTACCGGTAGCGGCAAAACAATGTTTGCCAAAGCCATTGCAACAGAGGCGGGTGTACCTTTGTTTCACATCTCCGGGTCTGATTTTCGCAAGCCGCTTGTGGGCCTTGGATCAGAAACAGTAAAATTCATTTTTGACCTTGGCAGGCGTAACGCCCCCTGTGTCATCTTTATTGACGAGCTTGATTCCGCGGTCCCCGTCCGGGGCACAGGAAATCTTCTAAGTGGAAATGAGGGGGACGCGGTCACAAACACAGTACTAAGCGAGGTCGACGACATCAACAAGAGGGGCCTTGCCATTCTTGTCATAGGAGCGACTAACCTCTTTGCGAAAGTCGATGAAGCAGCAAAACGTCCAGGGCGCTTTGATCGTCCGTTTGTTATACAATATCCGGATGAAAAAGGCCGGGCAAAAATTATCACGAAACAGCTAAGCACCGTGCCCACGCCGTTTGGCACGCCTGTTGTAAACAACGCCGACCCCAAGAAGCCGTTCGAAACGTTCTCCCCCGTATCCGCCGGATTCGTAGAAGAGCTCGCAAATGAGCTTGCAAAAGTAACTCCCGGTTTTTCTGGCGCTGCGCTTAACGCACTGAACAACGAAGCCAGAGTGATCGCGTGGAGAAAAAATCGCGATGGGTTAAGGAAAGGAACTTTTATCACCCGAGGCGACTTCTATGAGGCTTTACCACGCGCACTCACAAGAAGTCAAAAGGCCGACAGGGTTCTCGACGAGCGCGCGCTCGAGCTTATTGCCTGGCATGAAGGCGGGCATACGTACTTTTCGTACCTGTGTAAGGGCGCGGAACCGGCGAAATTCATGTTTCTCGAACCGCACGCCGAAGTCGGCGGTATGGCTATTTTGGGCGGCGATAACGACCTTCCCACAAAGCCCCAGATGTTTGCAAAAGTATGGGTACTCTTAGGTGGCTATATTACTGAAAAGGCGCACTTTGGCACGGTAACCACTGGATCTTCTGCGGACATCCGCAACCTCACCAAAATACTTCGCGCCATGACGCATAGCTGGGGCATGGGCGAACAGGGCCCGATAGATATTGATGTCCTGGAGGGACAGACGGACGAAAACACGTACGCGCGCATACGAGGCCCTATCTCGCACGAAGCCCAAAAAGAAGCGCGAGCCCTTGCCAAAAAGGCAAAAAAGGATATGCTTGCGCTCCTTGAAGATAAGACGCCCGTCAGTAGCCACTATGCAAAAATTGGAGCACTTGCCGCGGCCGTGCGCGAAAAGCACATGATGCGCGAGGCAGAGATCAAAGAGATTATTGGCGATATAGAGCAAATAGAAGTAACGGCGTAAATTTACGCCGTTTTTTGTTTTACGATTTTATTTACATTTTATGATACATACCGCATAATATTGCCAGGCAGGACTTTTACAATACGGAGGTTATTTTAATGAAGATATTCGGAATGATGATTGCGCTAGTTATCATAATTGCCTCAATCGCCTGTGAGAGCAGTCCGGATCTTGCAAGGCCCGCAAGTACTATCCCGGCCTCGGCCGATTCGGCCGCGCAAGGGTCGTATCTTGAAAAATTCGCGAAGGACATAGGGGTTTTCAAGGATGATGACGGACATCTTCTTGTTGACGGGAACGCGGACGTGAAGTTTTTGCGGCTTATCACTTATTTCAATGCCGAGGCAAAAATTAAAAGGGTTGAGGGGGCGTCAAATTTATACAAAGTCTCCGGCCTTTACAGGGCGTCTACTTCGGGCAAAGAGGGATATAGCGATAGCGTGAAGATTAGAGTACAGGTAAGCTCGGATGACTTTGAAGTGCCGGCAGATCCATCGGAACTCGCGGACAGAACAAATATGGCCTTCTCTCGCGGTGGATACGAAGATCCGCGAGCCGATGATTCCTACGAGGCGCTTGACGCGTTGCTCGAATATCTGAACGCAATAGCGGCAAACGAGGGGAGGAAATACAAGCTAAAGGCGTGGTATGAAACAAGGGAAAATGAGAGAAAACTTCTTTCCGACAGGATTGATATCGTAGTGCAGTTTAGCTTTGAGGAAAAAATGTACGCTCCCACAAGCGACCTCGCGCTTTACACAAGGAACCTTTCGTTTGCGGAGGAGAGACAGAAATCTGTCCTGTCGCGGATTGCGGTGGATTTCTCACGGCTTATTAAATCAGACGCGGGCGTGATGAATATTCTTACGCTGGATTTTTCGGGAGACAACGAGCAGGGGCCCGACTACGCGTATGTGTTTGAGGGCCGCGACATTGATATATTAAAAGAAATACACTCGGGCGAAAAAGCGTGGACTAGCGCGCTTAAGATTCTTGCCCTTGCGGAAGCCAAAAATCCCGCCTGGACATATATTGTCGCAGGACAGCTAAAAGATGTGCCGGATTCGCCAGAAAGCTCGGCGCCCCGGACAAAAGAACCCATAGGGCGGGAATCCCAAGAAGTTGTGGCCTATATTGCCGCAGAAATCGTCCGTGTTATAAACCCCGCAAGTCTTGAAATCGAGATACACGAATTCAAGGGTAAAGCGCCTAAGCAACTTACTGTCTGGTCATATATGTTTGACGCCGAAGATATAAAGGTCCTGCGGGGTAAGGAGTTAAGCGTCGGAGATACTCTGAAAATGGCCTCTGTGGTGGAACAGATTAGTGGTATTCCCGGCGGCAGGACCATCCCTGCCTTTAAACCAATTATTAAGTAATTTGC
>CAYJWU010000016.1:19053-20412 GCA_964374025.1 uncultured Candidatus Saccharibacteria bacterium | reverse complement strand
TTAAAATCGCGAACCACAGATTCCAAAAGTTCGTGAATCGTATGCCGCTCTACGGGGTCGCGAAGAAAATCTATTTTTTGTGTCGGGATGTCTTGCATAGAAACCAACTGGCCAAGGAAAAGTTTATCATTAAAGTCGTTCCCAAATTTTTTTTGACAAAACGTAATTACTTCTTCAAGCTTCACAAGATTTTCTTTTAGCAAAAAATACCAGTCGACATAGTCCTTGTAGGACAATCGTCTTCCGATAGAAAGGGCCTTCATTGCCGCAATTTCTTGAGCGCTCGCGAGAGCGATACCGCTGTAGGGAATAAAAGGATCTAATACGGGGTATGGGTAGTGTAAAAAAGTTGTTTTGATGCCATCAATCAAAACATTGAGCTGCTCGGGGGCACTATAAGTGACCGAAATTAAACTTGGAGAAAAAACTCGCTTGATTTTTGCGAGGAGATCTCCGGGCAGTTCTATGGAAGAAAAAAAATCAAAATCCACAGATGAGCGATGCCCTATCTGTAATGCCAGGGCAGTTCCACCGACCAAATAAAACCCGTCGAATTTTGCAAACCGGGGCAGAAGAATTGCTCCCTGTTTAGTGAGTGCCTGTTCGTGCATGTTGAAATTCTGTTGCGGGAAAAATCACCTTTGCCAAATTCCGTGATTCGGGATGGAATTCACTAGCAAGTCGTTTTTTTAAGATATTGGCAATTGCGTCTTTCCCGTAGCTATTTATAAGCCATTTCCATTGATCAAGGTTCCCTTCGTTTATTATGCTCACAATAATGTCCTCCCTGTCCTCTTCAATGTCAATATCTTCCCACTTTGCCCACCAAAGAAATGGACGGAATGTTTCCGGCGGCTGTTTTTTGCCGTGAATATCTTGATGTTTTCTCATATGAATATTATGGCATGTTTAAGGACTTTATTCCAGGTTTACAGAAAAGACAGGGTCGCGCTTGACGTGCCGGAACCGCTTGTCGCCGTAGCTCGTATTTGGTAGTTGCTGCATGGCGCAAATGTCGCAGTCCATGAGCCCTGCCATGAGCCGCTTGTCGCGGTGCCGGAAACAAGTGAAAGCGATATGGTATTTGAACCGCTGTCCGCGATAATTGTGGCAGTCATCGAAGTAATGGGACTGCCGTTTGTGTCCCGGGCGTTCACGGTTATGGTCTGCAAGGTCCCTATTTGTATTCTCAACGGGTCAATAGTCGCGCCCTGTATCTGCGGCTGGCCGGCGCCGCTTGATACGCTGTAGGTCTGGGAACCCTCCGCGACAGTGCGGGTACATTGCGAAGGCGTTGGCGTCGGGCTTGGCGTAGGACTTGGCGTCGGGCTTGGCGTAGGCGTAGGGCTTGGCGTTGGA
>CAYJWU010000016.1:14588-18953 GCA_964374025.1 uncultured Candidatus Saccharibacteria bacterium | reverse complement strand
GGACTTGGCGTCGGGCTTGGCGTAGGCGTAGGGCTTGGCGTTGGAGCTGGCGAACCTCCTCCCCCTCCTCCGGATGGCGCGGGAGCCGCCTCTGCTATAGGGGCTGTTGATGTGGCGGTCGTAGGAGTTGTTGATGTGGCGGTGGCTCTCGGAGTTGTTGATGTAGCTTGCTCAAGTTTTGGGGTAGTTCGCGGGGCAAGGGGGACAATGCTCGTTGTCCGCTGTACTATGGATTCAGGAGTTATAGCAGGGGAGGTAGTATAGTATTGTGCGTCTGTGGCATTTACAACATGAACCTCTTCCCAGTTGAAATTATGCGTATAGAACGATTCAACAGAAGAAACCCAATGTTTCTTTCCGTCGTCAAGAAAGTATATCATCGGATTATTTACTTCTCTTATAAGAAGACTCTCGCCATAGTTTGTTATCTCCTCGGTTGTTATTTGGGCAATATCTTTCCAGTCAAAACCGTATGACAAAAAGACCTCGGGGCTTGGAATATGGCGCTTGAAGCCGTTGTCGTTGAGGGCGTATACTTTAACATCGCCCTTTGCCTGCACGAGGTTATTTATTGGCAAAGCGTTTACAATTGAGGGCTCGACTACTTTCACATCCCCCCACTTATATCCGTATGAATTAAATACCTCTATATTTTTTACCCAGCGTTTTTTATCGCGAAATACAACATAGACTTTTACATCGTCCTTGGCGCGCAGGAGCGTGCCGTCGCGATAGGGCCCGGCTGCGCCCGCCGTAGCCTTTGGCGAAGGCTGGGCAGATACTGAAATAGGAGCTAACGACAGCCCCGTTAAGAGAATAAGCAATTTAATGATTATCGCGTTCATCGCATTTTCATTATATACATTTTGTCTAAAATCTGCTAGTATGCGGCAATGATGAGGATATTATTTTTCGGTGATATTGTGGGCCGCCCGGGCAGGGAAGGGGTTGCTAAAATATTACCGCGGCTAAAAGAGAAATACAATCCGGATATTGTGGGCGCAAATGTTGAAAATCTTGCCCACGGGCACGGAATTTCAAAAGAGACAATTCGCGAGATAAGCGAGGCCGGCGTTGATTTTTTTACATCGGGGAATCACGTATGGGAAGGGAAGGACTCAAAAGAACTGCTTCAAGACAAAGAGCTTCCTTTGGCGCGTCCGGCAAACTACCCCCCCGGCGCCTACGGAAAAGGGTTTTATACCGTGCAGGTCGCGACAAAAAAACTGCTGGTTATAAATCTGATGGGCCGAGTGTTTATGAAAACGCAGATTGACTGCCCGTTCCGCGGAGCGGACGAGATTTTAGAAATGTATGGTTTGGACTCTGAGGGCGCGGATAAGGAAAAAATTGACGCGATTTTTGTTGATTTTCACGCGGAGACGACTTCGGAAAAAAGGATTTTGGGATTTTATCTTGACGGCAGAGTTTCCGCGATAGCCGGCACTCATACGCACGTCCCAACCGCCGACGAGCAGGTTTTGCCAAAAGGCACGGGCTACATAACGGACGTTGGAATGTGCGGAGCCGAAAATTCTTCCATTGGCGTTGATAAGGATATAATGATAGAAGAGATGCTTACTCAAATCCCGCAAAAAAAAGAAGTAGCGGAAGGCGCTTGTGAGATAGGCGCGGTATTGTTTGATATTGATAAAAACGGTTTGTGCAGGAAAGTGAAAAGAATCAGAGAGATGGCTTAAACCCTTGCAAGGTTTTTTATTAAGGGGGTAGAATACATATATAAGCGAAAGGTCGGGCAATATTATTCAAAATTACACATTATGACTAGAGACAATCTTATAGAACAAATGGCATCAAAGGCGGGTGTCACAAAAACTGACGCCGACGGGGTCCTGCGCGCTTTTACCGATGTCGTAACCTCGGCGTTAAGCAAAGGCGACTCTGTGGGACTTGTGGGCTTCGGTACTTTTCAGATTTCAAAGCGGGCCGCTCGCCAGGGCGTAAATCCAAGGACTGGAGAGAAGCTTCAGATCCCCGCGATGAATGTCCCAAAATTTAAGTCAGGAAAAGCTCTCAAGGACGCGGTAAGATAGGGTAACAGGGATCGAGATCCCTGCCTGCCGGCAGGCAAGGTCTATATATAAAATAACCCCGACCGTACCGTCGGGGTTATTTTATAGTTTTAAAATAAAAACTCATTCAAATTTTATAGAATACAAATTCTCCAGTCTTTTTAGGCGCGATTCTAAGCTTCTTAGCTGATCGCTATGTTGTTTAAGCAGCAGCCGCTCAATGCTTTCTACGCGCGTTTCAATGTTTTCTACTCGCGTTTCGATATTTTCCACGCGCGTTTCAATGTTTTTTACGCGTATTTCAGTACTGCCTACTTTTTGTTTCAGCACGCCAGTATCTTTGCTAACCCCATCAAATCCTCGTTTAACCATCCCAGCCAAATCTTCGATTGTCACATTTTTCTTCATATATATATTCTACGGCATAAGGTTCGTATGTCAACGTGAGCGGGTAAGGGGAGCCGAGGGGTCATTCGACCCCTCGGCAGGTCGTCCCGTCATCCGACAGGACAAGAATGACCTGCCGAACCCTCCCATATTAAGCGGGATACGGGAGTCGGACCCGTCTCTTCAGCTTGGAAAGCTGACGTTGAACCGATCAACTAATCCCGCGTCGGGGTGCCGAGATTCGAACTCGAACTAAATCCTCCCAAAGGACTCGTGCTACCATTACACTACACCCCGCCTTCGTCTCGCTACGCGAGACTTCGGCGGGCAGGCCCGCTCTCTCGTCTCGCTACGCGAGACTTCGGCGGGCAGGCCCGCTCTCTCGTCTCGCTACGCGAGACTTCGGCGGGCAGGCCCGCTCTCGGTCGCACTATACCAAAAATACACACTTCCGTCTACGACGCTGATCAATGCGGATTAGGGCTGATTTACGCAGATATTATACCAGAAGGAATCAGCACAAATCAGCAGTATCAGCATAAATCCGCGTTAAATACTTTTGTAAATTATGATGCTATAATATAATAGAGATACATGCATATAATAAAAAACATTATTTCAGAGTTAAAGTTTTGGGAGGAATGCGGGGGATATGGCTTGGGACTATGGCAGTGCCCTAAATTTTTGTTTGTGGTTATGGGATTTATCACCATTACCGCAATGATCATTACGCATCTTATAGCTCAAAGATATACAGAGCCGCAGTTTGTGGTCACAAGCGTATCGGGAATGGCGCTCCTTATTTTTACAATCGGCAATGTAATCGTGAATAGTTTTGAAAAAGTAGCAACAGCAAATCGCATGAAGACAGAATTTGTAAGTATCGTATCCCATCAGTTGAGATCGCCGCTTTCTTCCATAAAGTGGTCGCTGGATCTCCTTGTTTCGGGAAGGGTGGGGCAATTGGAAAAAAAACAGCGCGAATATACGGATATTTTACAGGCAAGCAATGACCGCATGATAAAACTTGTAAACGACCTTTTGAATGTTACGAGGATTGAGCAGGGCGGAATCGCGGTAAAAAAGGAAGGGTTTGATCTTGGCGAACTGGCGAATGATCTTACGCAAGAAGTAAAAAGTTTCGCGGATGCTAGTAATGTGGAGCTAGAAGTAGTGAATAACACAAAGGGATTGAATATACGCGCGGACAAGCAGTATATTTCCATGGTTCTTGGGAATCTATTAGACAACGCGATACGTTATATTAACCCAAAGGGGAAAGTCGCGATAACGCTAAGCAGAAGGGGCCTTTTTGTCAGGGTGGAAGTAAGGGACAATGGCGTCGGGATACCCAAAAGCGAACAGCGCAACATTTTTCAAAAATTCTTCCGCGCCCGGAATATAATGCGCCACAGAACCGAGGGGTCGGGGCTTGGCTTATATCTTGCCAAGGCCTTTGTCGAGCTGCATAAGGGAAAGATAGGGTTTAGCTCTAAGGAGGGCATAGGAAGCACATTTTGGTTTGAATTACCAATTAAATAAGAAACGCTGATATATGCCGATACGGGCGGATTAATGCTGATATTTAACATCGGCATAAATCAGCAGTAATCAGCATAAATCCGCGTCTAAACATGAAAAAAATTTTATTCATTGAAGACGAACCAACTCTTCAAAAAACGGTAGGCGAGATATTGGGACAGGAGGGATTTACAATACTTGAAGCGCTGGACGGAGAAATAGGAGTAGAGCTCGCAAAAAAAGAGAAGCCCGACCTTATTCTTCTTGATTTAATTCTGCCCAAGAAGAACGGGTTCGAGGTCCTCGCAGCCCTAAAAGGGGACCCCGAGACAAGCGGCATAAAAGTTGTCGTGCTTACAAACCTTGAAAGCTCAAGGGACATTGAAAAAGCCCTTGAACTTGGAGCGACAAATTATCTCGTGAA
>CAYJWU010000016.1:11382-14488 GCA_964374025.1 uncultured Candidatus Saccharibacteria bacterium | reverse complement strand
TGAAAGTAGAAAATCAACAACTAAGGGCTTTTCTTTTGGATTCGGAACTTGCCACCGCAAACAAGATAAGCGAAGCCGAAACAAAAGCCGAAAAGACCGGTCAGAAACTGGGGAATATTTTGGTTTCAGAGGGTGTAATCACGGAAGAGCAGCTTACAAAACTCGAGGCGTATATTTTAGGTATTCCATTCGTCAGCCTCGAGAAGGAAACGATTGACCCCGCGATTTTAAGAATTATTCCGGGGCCCATTGCGCGCAAGCATAACATTATATCCTACAAGAAAGAAGGCAAGAACCTTGAAGTAGCGATGCTGGACCCCGAAGATTTGGGGACTATTGATTTTATAAAAAAGAAGGCGAATTTAAGAATTTTGCCCCGCCTTACAAACAAAGAAAGCATAAAAAACGCTCTGCGCCAATACGAGGAAAGTTTGAAAGTGGAGTTTGAGGATCTTATCGGGAGAGAAGCTGGCGAGGTAAAAATTTTACAAGTTCAAAAAGGAGAAACGGAGACGCAGGCGCTTGCCAAGCAAGCCGAAGAGATGCCTATAGTAAAAATAGTTGACGCTATTTTGCGTCACGCGATATTGCAGAACGCCTCTGACATACATATTGAGCCGCAGGAAAAAGAAGTCATTGTCCGATACCGCATTGACGGCATATTGCACGACGCGATGACCCTGCCGGCAAATGTGCTCGGCGGCATCGGCGCGCGCATAAAAGTTCTCTCCGAGCTTAAACTGGATGAGCATCGTCTTCCTCAAGACGGCCGTTTTAAGATAGAGTCGGAGGATTACAGGGTGTCATTCCGCGTTTCCGTATTGCCCGTGTACAACGGGGAAAAGGTTGTTATGCGGCTTTTGAGAGAGGACGTTAAGGGGTTTACTTTAGAGGGGCTTGGTTTTTCCGGAGAGGCCCTTGAAAAAGTCCACAAAAACTTAAAAAGGCCAACGGGCATGATTTTGGTAACCGGGCCCACCGGCTCGGGAAAGACAACGACTCTTTATACGATGATGGATATACTGAATGAGCCCGGCGTAAATATTTCTACCGTGGAAGACCCCATAGAATACCGCATGCCGCGCATTAACCAGACGCAGGTGCGCCCCGATATAGGGCTTACTTTCGCAAACGGCCTGCGTTCGCTTGTAAGACAAGACCCCGACATATTGATGGTCGGAGAGATCCGGGACGCGGAAACCGCGGGCCTTGCGATAAACGCCGCGCTCACCGGACATTTGGTGCTCTCAACGCTCCACACAAATAGCGCGGCGGGCGCCCTGCCGCGGCTTCTTGATATGGGCGCGGAAGCATTTTTGATTTCTTCAACCGTGAATTTAATAATAGCGCAGCGGCTGGTAAGAAGGCTTTGTCCCGACACTTTTGAGAAATACAAATTAAAAACAAGCGATATCGAGGATATTAAAAAATATGTTGACGTGGATCGGGTAATTACGCATTTATACCAAAATAAAATAGTCGAAAAATCAACAAAATTCAGCGATTTGGATTTTTATAAGCCGAAGCCCTCAAAAAAATGCCCGGATGGCTACAGCGGAAGGGTTGGCATATACGAAGTTCTGCAGGTTACAGAATCAATAAAGGCCCTCATAACATCCCAAACTTCATCCGATGAATTGGATCTAAGGGCCCGAAAGGAGGGGATGATGACCATGGCAGAAGATGGGATTGTAAAAGCGGCGCAGGGCATAACTTCAATTGAAGAGATTCTTCGCGTGACAAGGGAATAATGTTTGATATCTTTAAAATTTCTAATTTCTAATATCTAATTTCTAATTTCTAATTTCTAAGCTTAGTAATTAGTAATTATAAATTACGGCAAATGCCCACATATTCTTATACCGCAAAAAATTTGGAGGGGGAAAATAAAATCGACGAAATGGAAGCGGATAGCGAGGCAGAGGTCGCGCGGACGCTTCGAGACGAGGGGTTTTCGGCGCTTACGATAGAGCTCAAAGAAGCTGGAGGCATAAAGAATTTTACAAAAGGCAAAAGTTTTTTGGATCAGCTTTTGAAATTTGACGTCGCGAAGTTATTGAGTGCTTTGAGCGGAGTGCCGCTTGCGGACAAAATTATGTTCTCCCGGCATCTTGCGGTAATGATTTCCGCGGGAGTTTCTATAACCCGGGCCCTAGATGTCCTTTCCAAACAGACAAAGAATGTCCGTTTCAAGTCCGCGATTTCAAAAGTTGCCTCTGACATCCAAAAAGGCGAGCGCATCTCTGACGCGCTCAAAAAACACCCGGATATTTTTGACTCTCTATATATAAGCATGGTGCAGTCGGGCGATGCCGCGGGAAATCTGACAGAGGTTTTGGAGCTTCTTGCGGATCATCTTAAAAAGGAGCATGATTTGCGCTCGCGCATACGCGGCGCGCTCATGTACCCTGCAGTCATTGTAGTAGCGATGGGAGGTATCGGCGCTCTTATGATGACAATGGTCGTGCCTAAAATCGCCAACATCTTTGAGGACCTGGATACTGATCTGCCCTTTCTGACAAAAGTTATTATCAATTTAAGCAATTTTATCTCCGCGTACTGGTATTTTATTTTTGCCGCGATCCCTGTTTTTATATATTTTTTTAAAAAGTCACTCGGCACAAACAAAGGGAAGAGGTGGTCCTCATGGTTTTTGCTAAGAGCTCCGATATTAAGCACCCTTACGCGAAAAATAAATTCGGCTCGTTTCGCGCGGACCCTTTCCTCTCTCGTAGATGGGGGCGTGCCTATACTTGAGGGCATATTTATAACACGCGACACCCTCGGCAACGCTTACTATAAGGAGAGCTTAGACAAGGTCTATAAAGACGTTAAAGGCGGGAAGTCGCTTTATGAATCTATAGCCAAGTTTGAAAATATTTACCCGGGCCTTATTACGCAGATGGTGCGCGTTGGAGAAGAGACCGGGGCGCTTGGAGGCGTGCTCAAGCGCATCGCCGAATTTTACGAAGAAGAAGTTGATAACGCGACCAAAAACCTCTCTTCCATTATAGAGCCGATTTTGATGCTGATTATAGGAGCAATAGTCGGAATATTCGCGATATCAATGATTCAGCCGATGTATTCTTTGATGAGTAATGTATGA
>CAYJWU010000016.1:0-11282 GCA_964374025.1 uncultured Candidatus Saccharibacteria bacterium | reverse complement strand
AATATTCGCGATATCAATGATTCAGCCGATGTATTCTTTGATGAGTAATGTATGACCCTTCGATCAATTCAGGGTCATAATGAGCCATGTCGAATTATGAGAAACGGATTTACCGCTATTGAGATTCTTATGGTTGTCGGGATTAGCGCGGTACTTATTGGCGTGTCTAGCGGAGCGTATATCACGCTTCAAAAAAGAAGCTATGTTGATTTGGAAGCTCGTAAATTGGAAAGTGTTTTAAATCTCGCGCGCAATAGAACCCTTGCGTCACAGGGCAATAAGAGTTTTGGAGTGCGCATCACAAGCTCTTTAAGTGAGTATACGCTTTTTTCGGGGAGCGTTTATGTTGCGTCTGATCCCGCGAACGAGAAGTTCAAAATACATCCGCGGGTTATCCTGGACCCACCGCAGCTGCGGGTCGGAGGGAGCGATATTATTTTTGAACGGCTTACGGGCGGAACTTTGCAATTTGGGTCTATCCTCCTTCGCGATAGTAAAGACGCCGCGAACTTCGCGACTATTTGCGTATATGGGACCGGAACTGTTGAAGTTGAAGAAACATGCAGAGTGACCTCGCTTGAATATACATCCGGAACCATTGACGGCGATCTTGTTTCGTTCCCGTCAAATTCCGGCTTTGGCGATCCGGCCCAGAGCGTAAAAACTGGCGCGGATTCTATATACGCGCGGCAGGCGGACCTTTATCTTAGGAAAACTGTGGCGAGCCCGAGCGATGTATTTTTGGAAATCAGGCGCTTAAGCACTGTGGGAGATGTGCTGGGAAGAAGCTGGGTTGTTGATGGGGCATCCGTACCGGCAAGCTTCGGTTGGGTATCGTTTGTGTTTCCTAGCCCGGTATTTTTGCAGGCAAACACTCAATATTTTTTGCGTCTGCGTTCTTTGCCGGATTCTACAGTGGCGTTTTCCGGAGCACAGGGGAGTATATACTGGGGGTATCAACATTCCGCTTTCGTCCCGCCGGCGTATCCGGATGGTGATGCGTGGAGGTATGTGGGCAGAAATAACACCCCAAGCGATCAGGGCCAGCGCCTTGGGCCTGCGGATCAATATGATTTTAGTTTTAAAATTATATACGGCATAGACCCCCCTCCTCAAAGGGACTCTAGGCACCTCGAATTTGACTTGGAGGACGCAAGCGATCGCGGCTGGACAATTCGCGGATCCTCTACCCTCCGCCTTGTGTTTCATGATCCGCCCAATCCGGATGTCACGCAAAATATTTCAATGGCAAATTATTTCAATAGTGGAAGCACGCTATTTGATTGGGAAGGGAGCGTAGATGTGAACGGAGACACGGAAAGTTTGCGCGTGCACACGCATTATATTGACGCAAATGATACAACGCTCTCCATACACCGCGACAGGGGAGTAAATCAAAAGGCCGTGGATATTTCAATAGACGGGAAGGCCATTGTTTCCTACGCGGCAAATGGCACAGCAACCGTGGGGGCGTGGGGAGGGAATATAGTATATCGATGAAAATTAAAAATTTGAAATTAAAAATTAAAAATTTTGAGAAGGGTCTTGGCATGGTGGAGATAATCGTGGTTGTCGCGGTAATCCTTGTGGGGTTTACCGCAATTTTACAGTTGTTCCGGCTTCAAATACAGACAGAGCGGATAAAACGGGAGGAGTTGGCGGCATACGCGCTTTTGTCGGAATCGCTTGAAGCAGTGCGCAGCGTTAGGGACAGTAATTGGAGTAATCTTTCTTCGCTTACAATGGGAGCAGATTATTACCCTGTGATTTCCGGAGGCGCTTGGTCGCTGACACTTCTCAATCCGGGTCCGACAAACGGATACTCCCAATGGGTTGTATTGAGTAGCGTACAAAGAGATATAAATGCCAACATTGTTCCTTCCGGGGGGAGCACTGACGCGGATACCTTCGGGGTTAGATCCTTTGTGGAATGGCAAAGCGGCAAAAACACAAAGACAAAAAGTTTAACTACTTATTTAACTAATTGGCAAGGCAAACTTTAATGAGAGGTTTCACCTTAATTGAGCTATTGGTTTATACGGCCGTTTTATCACTAGTACTTACGCTTTCCGCGCAATTTGCGTTGAGCGTTATAGAGGCCTCCGCGAAGTCCGTAGCTAAAGAAAGGGTGCAGGCAAACGCGGCGAATATTTTGCAAGCGTTTGATTTTGAAATACGCCATGCCCAAGCGCTCTATACTCCAACATCCGATTTTATAAGTAATCCGAGTCAGCTCTCCCTTGTAACTTCAAGAAATTTACCGAGCGACGAAACTAGGAGCTACGTAGATATTTACGCGGACAGGGGAAGATTATGTATGAAGCGCGAACTCACAGGACTTTCTTGCGTAAGTTCTTCCGAAGTTGAAATAACAAGTTTAATCTTTACAAGAATCTCCCAAGCAGGCGGCGTAGAATCCGTGCGCATGCGCGTAACCCTCCGCAATATGAGTCCTAAAGCAGAATATCAATTTGCCCAAACCGTGCAGACAAGCGCGCGCTTGCGGTCTTATTAGCATGAATCAACGTGGAATAATCGCATTACTTATAGGCATAGTCGCCATGTTTCTTGCTTCGACTCTCGCCCTGTCGTCCGTGTTTGTGTTTTTGAATCGCGCGAAAGCGGCCAAAAACATCGTTTTTTCCTACGAGGGTATGTACGCGGCAGAATCCGGAGTGGAGGACGCCCTGCTTAGATTGTTGGATCCGGGGAAGGCGGATCCTGCAACGAACCCCTATGTGCTTTTGGTGGGGCAAGCCATTGCGTCAACTACCATAGGAAGCGAGGTGGGCGGGAGAAGAACGATTATTTCAGAGGGCTCAAGGGTTGGAAGAATCAGAAAGACGATGGCCGTCCTTAGACCGTCAACTCAAAAAGTCCAGTTATTTTTTGGGGCGCAAGTCGGTGACGGGGGATTGGTTATGGGCAACAATAGCACAGTTGATGGGAATGTATTTTCAAATGGTAACGTAGTGCCCGCAAAAGGAGGAGACAAGGGGAACATTAGTAATGCAATCACGGTAGCGGGAACGAGCAGGATTGAGGGAGTAATTGTTGGGGGAGACGCGGGGGCGTATTCTTGCAAGGATTCCACAATCACGGGGAAGTTGACATATACAACCGGCGGCAGCGTGACGAAGTGTACCGCGTCAGGCGGAACAAGCTCGCAATCCACCGCTACTCCATCTTTGGTCATGCCAATCTCCCAAAGCGCGATTGACGGCTGGAGAGAGGACGCCGAGGCTGGCGGCACGATTACGGGCGGGGACTTCAATCCGCCCCAAAAAAGCACAAGCCGCATTGGTCCGGGAGTTATTTTCGGTAATATGCTTTTGAATAACAATCAAAATGTGATTCTTACGGGGATAGTGTATGTAAGAGGCAATGTTGATATTGACAATGGATCATCAATCACCCTTGACTCAAGCTACGGTAGTAATTCGGGAGTTCTTCTCATGGATGGATGGACGCATATACAAAATAATACCGGCCTAACCGGCTCGGGGCAGGCGGGTAGCTATCTTTTGATGCTCTCAACTTCAAAGTGTAACGGTACAAGCGGTGATGGGTGCACTCATCACAACGCGGCGATAGACCTTCACAACAACGCCTCCGGAGCGATTATATACGCGAACGACGGCCTTATTAATTTGCACAATAATGTTGATGTGAAAGAGATTTCTGGATACAAGATTCAACTTGATAACAACGCGGTGATTAGATATGAGATTGGATTAGAGGACCTCACATTTTCCAGCGGCCCATCAGGAGGGTCCGATGTTTCTTCTTGGAGTGAAACCGAATGAACGGTCGTGGTATAATATAAGAGATATGCTTTCGTTGTCTGTTTTTAAAATAACTCCAGAACCATTTGGATTGGACTTGTCCGACAGGTCTATTAAGATTGCCAAATTTTCAAGAAAGAAAACGGGGGTTTATTTGGAAAACTTTGGAGAGCGAAGCATAGAGGAGGGGCTTGTATCGGATGGCGTAATTGTTTCAGAGAAAAAAGTAGCTCGCGTTGTGGCGGAATTAGCTGGTAATCTTAAAAATGGGGCAATTCACAGCCGTTACGCCGCGTGCTCACTTCCCGAACAGAAAAGTTTTTTGCACGTTGTGGAGCTCCCAAAGATAAAGAAGGAAGAAATAAAAGAGGCGATACAGTGGGAGATAGAAGCCAATATCCCGATGAATTTGGCTGACGTATATTTTGATTGGGAGATTATACCCTCGCTTGCCAAAAGCGCTGAACATTTAGATATCCTTGTAAGCGCGGCGCCCCGCGATTTAGTTGATTCTTATAACCGTCTTTTTGCGGAAGCGGGCCTTATTCCTTTTTCTTTCGAGCCCGAATCTTTGGCACTGACAAGGTGTCTCATAAAAAAAGGCATCCAAGGCGGGCCTGTACTTATAGTTGATCTGGGCCACACGCGGACAAGTTTTATAATTTACGCGGGAGGCAGCATTAGATTTACTTCCTCTATACAGATATCCGGCAATATTATGACGGAAAATATTACGCGTGATCTAAAAATAGACCTTAGGGAGGCAGAGATCCTGAAACAAAAAGTGGGACTTGATAAGGCGAAGGATAAAAGAGTTTTCGAAGCGATTATGCCGGCAGTTACCGACCTCAAGGAGCAGATGGGAAATTACTTGGATTTTTATAGCGGCCATGCCTTACACCTTCATAACGGAAAACCTGAAGTTACAAAGATTCTCCTTTCCGGAGGCGGCGCGTGCCTCAACGGTATCGATGACTACCTTAGCTCATCTTTAAAAATTCCCGTGGAAATGGCCGACCCATTTATCAATATAGCGGCGTCCCCCAAAACGGGCCCGCGGAGTGAGTTTATAAAATATGCCACGGCATTTGGTTTAGCATTATGAATTTATTACCGCCATATCAAAGAGAGATAATCCGCGAGGCGATAACGACCCGGTTTCTTTTTGTGGCTTTGGGAATTATGTCGTTTTTAGCGCTGATATTTTTAGTCCTAATGTACAATGTGCTTTTATATATTAATTTACAAACTCCGGCAGTTATAGGGAGGCTTGCTACGGAACAAGGAACTCAAAAAGCAAATCAAGTTGCGCTCGTTGAGAGGGATATAAACGAATTGAATAGCGCGCTTATCAACATCGATAAAATAAGAAAAAAAGAATCGTTTAATTTCCCTTATATTTTACGGGTTATTGGCTCGGTCATGCCGAAGGGCACTAAAATGAAAAGCATTACATACCAGGGCGGGAATATTGCGATTTCGGGACACGCGGACGAAAGACCCCAAGTGCTCAAACTCAAAGAAAATCTTGAGAAAGAAAAAGTTTTTAAAAACATAAATTCACCCCTTTCCAACATCATAAAAGAACGGGATATTAACTTTAGCTTCAGCTTTTCCTTGGATGGACAATAGGCATAAGAAAATTTGGGTAAAGTTTTTATTGATTTTCCTCCTTTGGGTGTTTGGTTTTGGCTACGCGGGTTCTTTTTTGCTGGGAGAGATAGCGTCATCAAAAAATCTTTACATAGAAAAAAGCAAAGAACTTGTATCTTACGAAAAAAAGCAGGAGCAGATTGAGCAGATTAAAAAAGAGCTTGAAAAGACCGAAAAAAATAGAGAAGATATTGTTTCGTCGCTTCTTCCGCCGGAGGATGTTTTGGAGTTTATTTTAAGGATTGAAGATATCGCGAAAAAGGCGGGTTTAACTCACGAGGTCACGATTTTAAAAGAAATAACACAGGAATCTATAGACGAGGAATTGCTTTCATTAAGGCAGGCGAGGCGCAGAGACATGCCGGCCGAAGAGACGGCTATAGAGGAGAAGCTCCCTGGTGTCACATTCAATGTTGATATTTCCGGCTCCTACCCCGGGATTATAAGATTTTTGGAAGGGATAGGCACGCTTTCTTACTACACGCATATTGAGAGTTTTAATATTTCACAGGATCTTAAGGGGGAGGGCGAGGAACCGGGCAAAGTTAAATCAACAATTCAGCTTATGGTTTTTACTAAGTAACAAAAATGGAATTTAGTTTCACAAAACTAAGCAATAAGCTTTTAAGGAACCCCCCGTCGCTGTTTGAAAAGTATGAAATTTTTGTGATACTTACGGGCATTATCATCGTATTTTTATTGGGAGGATTTTTATTTTACAAAGAAGCGTACAGGACTACGACTGATGTCCCAGTGGTTCGGGTGGAGGTCTTAAAAGTGAACGCGGAGCTTTTCCAAAAAACAGTGGAGGAGCTGGAGGGGAGGAAAGGAATGGCCCCGGACCTTCCAATCATTGATCCGTTTCAATAAATGTGGTATATACTAGGTCAAGCCTCCGTAGCTTAATGGATAAAGCAGCGCTCTTCTAAGGCGTTGATAGGGGTCCGATTCCTCTCGGGGGCACAAGGGGACACAGTTCTTAAGAACAACATATGGTGGCTATGGTGTAATGGCAGCACGGGGGCTTGTGGAGCCCTTAGAGGCGGTCCGAATCCGCTTAGCCACCCCAAGTTCAATATGTAAAGTATTTCTGCTTACCCACTTGACAAGTTCTCTTTACAGGAGTAGTATGCTAGTATAAGGTCATGGCTAATACTTTACATAAAAAGATTAAGTTGCTACGCGGACACAATAAGTTCTCGCAGGAATACCTTGCAGGGAAACTTGGTGTTTCTCGCCCTACCTATTTACAGATTGAGAAGGGCGAACGAGACCTCACAATACCAGAGGCAAGAAAGCTTACCAGTATTTTTGGGTTGAGTTTGGAGAATTTTCTTGGGGACACGGACTCTATCCAACCGGAAGTTGTTCTCGAGAAAGAAAGCGCAAAAGAAAAAGAGAGTGATATCCGTATTGTTATGCCCCAAGCCAATGTAAAGAAATTCAGAGAAGTATTGCTTTATGTTTTAAGCAAGGTGGGGGCAAAGCCAAACATTGGAGAAACCGCCCTCTACAAGCTTCTGTATTTTATTGATTTTGATTTTTATGAGAAATTTGAATCCCAACTTACTGGCGCGCGATACATCAAGAATCATTACGGACCGACGCCTGTTGAGTTTAAGAAGATTGTGGAGGGCATGGAAGAAAAAGGTGAAGTTGAGCGCGTAAAGAGCAGTTACTTTCAATACGACCAAAAAAAATACCTTCCGCATAGAGAGCCGGACTTGAGGAATCTCTCTGCCCAAGAAATTAAACACATTGACGAGGTTCTCGCGCGGTTGTCGGATAAAAACGCGAATGAGCTTTCGGATTACTCGCACAGCGATGTGCCATGGAAAGTACATAAGCAGGGAGATATAATCAGCTACGAGAGCGTATTTTACCGCGATCAGGAACACTCTGTAAGAAATTACGACGATGAACTTTAATGAAACCGATGGATTTTCAAAAGATTTCAAGCGGCTATCAAAAAAGTATAAATCTCTCCCCGATGACCTGCGTGAGTTCAAAAAAGTTATCACGATACTTCCTCTCGGCAGCGGCAAACATTTTGTAATCCTACACAACTTAGAGAAAGTAAAAATTATAAAGGCGCGCCTTTTTTGCAGATATTTGCGGGGCGCGTCTTTGCGTATTACTTATGCTTATATCGAGGCCTCAACAGCCACTCACTTCATAGAGCTCTACTTTAAGGGCGAACGGGCAAACGAAGACAAGGGCTTAATTAACGATTTTCTACGTGAATTAAATAACAAACACGAAAAAAAGACCCCGCGGGTGCGGGGTTACTCTACTTAAGTTTAGGGGGCGTGGCGAGCCTTTGCCATTCGCCGGAATGCATCATTTCAAGGAGCGCTATTCTGACCGGTCCGCCGTTTCTGCCCTGTACCGTATGAAGGACTCGCGGGTCGGAGTCAACTTCTGCCGGCAGCTCCGGGCCTCGGGGGCGAGGATGCAGGACTATAGAGGTTTTCGGCATGCGCGCAAGGATTAGGTTATCAACGGTGCAAAGCCCGTAATATTCCTTAAGGTCTTTTGCGACCTCTTGGTCTCGCAGTTTCGGATTCTTAATGTCTTTATGCCAGTTTTCCTGCTGGGGACGCAGGACATATATGATATCCGAGGACTCAACTAATCCAATAAGGGAGCTTACCCCTATTATAAGTTGTCCGTAATGTTTGAGGTACTCATATACCTCACTTTTAGGATCAAGTTTAAGGGGGGAAACAAACCATATTTTTAAATCTTGGTATAGCGTCAGCGCGTATAAAAGCGACTTCGCCGTACGCGCGCTCATATCGCCGACAAAACATACGCGCTTTCCCTCTATAGACCCCAGCGCCTCTTGTATTGTGAAAAGATCAATAAGGGCCTGTGTCGGGTGCTCGGTGCCGTCGCCCGCGTTTATGATGGGCACACTGCTTGCCTTGGCCGCTCTCTCCGCCGCGCCCGCCTCGGGATGGCGCAGGACAATCACGCTTACGCCGGCAGACCCGCTTGCCGTCTCAAATGTATCAGTGAATGGTTCGTCTTTCGCGAGAGACGATTCTCTTGTCATATTCCTGAAAGGTCGCACGCGGCCTCCCAGAAGTTCCATCGCGTTCTCAAAAGTTATTACGGTGCGGGTGGACGGCTGATCGAAGAGAGAGAGCATTATTCTGCCGGCAAGTGTTGGGGGGAGAGGATTTGCGATATGTTTTCCTTCCTCGGTCCAGTAGTAGTTTTTGGCAAAGTGCTCTTTGACCTCGCTTGCTCTTATAAACAGCGCGTCTAGCTGGGCTCGTGTAAAATCCTTCGCGCTTATCACATGCGGTAGTGTCATGTTCACCTCCCTAGCAGTGTTGTCAATATTGCTTTTTCGACATGCAGGCGATTTTCCGCCTGATCAAATACAATAGAATTCGCGCAGTCCATTACTTCGTCGGTTATCTCCTGGCCCCTGTGCGCGGGAAGGCAGTGCATGATAACAGCATTTTTCTTTGCCAAAGTTACAAGTTGTTTATTAACTTGATAAGGCGCAAGCACCCTCACTCTTTCTTTTTCTTCCTCCTCTTTGCCCATACTTACCCAAGTATCTGTGTATATTACATCCGCGCCTTTCATTGCCGTTTGAGCGGAGTGCGTTACGCCAATAATAGAGTTATTACGCGCCAAATCATCTTTCGTAAACGCGAGTATTTCCTGTTTGGGCTGGTATTGTGCTGGACACGCTACTCGCAAATGTATCCCAAGACGAGCGCAGATCAGCATCAAAGAGTTTGTGACGTTATTGTTTCCGTCGCCCACAAAAACCAGAGTTATCTTTCCAAGATCAAGTCCTCTTTCCCAAAGCGTAAATATGTCAGTCAGCGCCTGGCAGGGGTGAAATTTGTCCGAGAGCCCGTTTATCACAGGCACGCCGGCATATTTTGCAAGAATCTCTAAGCTTTTGTGGTCAAAAACCCTCGCCATTATTGCGTCAAAATATCTGCCCAACACCCTTGCGGTGTCGGCAATTGTCTCGCCGCGGCCGAGCTGGAGGTCCTGCGAGTTTAAGAAAGGCGCGTGTCCGCCGAGCTGGAACATTCCAACCTCAAAGCTGGTCCTCGTTCTTAAAGATGTTTTTTCAAAGATCATCGCGAGACTCTTGCCTTCAAGGAGTTTATGCGGTTTGCCGCGCTTTTGCTTTTCCTTCAGCTCCTTCGCGCGCTCAAAGAGAAACAGAATCTCATCGCGCCCCAGATCTCTATCGGTCAGAAGATGTCGCATATGTCTTGCACCTCCAAGAGTCTTTTATATACAATAGTATAAAGCATTATCTATGGCAATAATCCAGTGAACAAACACGATTTCAAAAAAATAAACGAATACATTTGGGAATTACCCAAAAGCTTCCGTAGGGACATGCGCGTGCCGGCGAGGGCGTACGCGTCTGAAAAAATGCTCGAAGATATGTTTCAAGATAAAACACTGGAGCAGCTAGTTAATGCGAGCGCGCTTCCGGGACTTGTAAAGTATGTAATAGTTATGCCGGACGGGCACCAAGGGTACGGAGTCCCTATCGGATTTGTTGGAGCAATCGACGCCGAAGAGGGGGTGATTTCTCCGGGAACCGTCGGATTTGATCAAAACTGCGGGATGCGGCTTCTGACTTCACGGCTTTCCGCGGATGAAATACGGCCGAAGCTCGACGCGGTAGCAACTGAAATTCAAAAGGAAGTCCCCTCCGGTCTTGGGCGCGGAAGGCAACTTAAATTTGATATTCCCGCTATGAACAGGATTTTAGAGGGGGGCTCCAAATATATTGTTGAACAGGGATACGGAGTCGCGACAGATGTAGATAACTGCGAAGAGCAGGGGAATATGAAGGGCGCTTCTGCCTCTCTTGTTTCCGCGCAAGCGAAAAGGCGGGGGAGCGACCAAGTGGGGACTCTTGGGAGCGGCAACCATTTTCTGGAACTGCAAAGAGTGGACACGATTTTTGACGAGGAGACCGCGAAAGCCATGGGATTTTTTCATAATCAGGTTGTTATAATGATTCATACCGGTTCTAGGGGCCTTGGCCACCAGAACGCGACGGATTACATTCGCCTCGCAACAACGGCAGTGAGTAAGTATAAAATAAGTTTACCCGATAGGGAACTTGCGTGTATGCCATTTAAGTCGCAAGAGGGCCAGAAATATTTTGGCGCGCTTGCGTGCGGCATCAACTTTGCGTGGGCAAACAGGCAGATGATTACGCATTTTACCCGCAAGGCATGGGAAAAAGTTTTAGGAGAAGCGGGCGGTAAGCTCCATATGGTATATGATGTGGCTCACAACACCGCGAAATTAGAGGAACACGAAATCAATGGCGCAATTCGCAAACTGATCGTGCATCGCAAGGGTTCTACGCGCGCTTTCCCCCCGGGCCATGCCGATATTCCTGCTATATATAAAGAGATTGGCCAGCCCGTATTTATACCGGGAAGCATGGGGACGGCCTCGTATGTCCTTCTCGGTGTGCCCGAGGGCAAGGAAACTTTTTACACTGTAAACCACGGCGCCGGCCGCACTATGTCGCGGCACCAAGCGATACGCACGCTTTCCGCGAAAGAGATTATCCGGGGCCTTGAGCAAAAGGGAATACTTATAAAATGCTGGAGTTTGCGCGGTGTGGCAGAAGAGGCTCCGCAGGCGTATAAAGATATTGAAGAAGTGGTAGACGTAGTAGTGAACGCGCGGATCGCGAAAAAAGTCGCGCGCCTGGTGCCGCTTGCGGTCGTGAAGGGCGAATAGCGCGCGGCATGTCGTGCGGCATGTCGTTGACTCCATTATTTGTTTTTGGTATACTTATTATTCTTAAAATCGGCCATAGAAAAGATA